>DASYQG010000516.1:0-4939 GCA_036005825.1 Chitinophagaceae bacterium
AACAAGAGCCTCGCTAAGTACGAATGCTGCATCAAGAGCCGTAACAGCAACTACCACGGCAACAAGGACAACTGTAACAACAACCGCTCAATCTGCTTCAGCTGCACAAAAGGGATTGACAACAGCAGCAGATGCAAAAACAAAAGCAAGTACTAATGCAAATGTAAAAGCGGGCGATAATTATAACCAGGTTGCCGTTGATCATGCCAATGCTACAGCAATAGACAAGGCTAATGATCATTCCGCTCTTGTTCCAAAAGAAACTTCGGCAAGCACAAGCACAACGGTTACTGTAAACAACACTACAACTGCGAATCAAACCAACAGCAACAGCACGGATAACTTAGGAACGAAAGTATCTGCTATTGCTAAAGAGGGGTCGACAACCGGAACTGATAAGGCTGCTGCTATAAAAACCGAAGTGGATGCTAATGTGAAGGCCGATCTTACAACAGGAACTGATAAGTCTGCCGATGCAAAGACGAAAGCAAGTACAAAAGCCGCGGCGCAGGCAAAAACAAACAGCAACACAAAATCAAATGTTCATTAAGATATTTGGTTAGCATTTAAATTTAAACATCCCATTCAAAAATGAAATGGGATGTTTAATAAAAACCACCCCATGAAAAGAATAGTCACTCTTGCACTCATCAGTATTTGTTTTTCCTGTAGCATGCAGGCGCAAACAGATAGCACGCAATCAAAACCACAATTTAAAGTAAGCGTCAACTGCAACAGTAACCTGAATTATTATGGAAGAACGGATAGCTTGAAAAGCAGCGGTGTTTTTCCAATGGCCGAACTATGGTTCAAAAATTTTTATATCAATGCGGCGCCGGTGTTTGTAAGCAATGTCGCTTCATCGTTTGACTACGCAGGAACAGTGGCTACTGCAGGTTACATGTCTATCTCTGATGATAAAAAATGGTTTAGCAATTTTTATGTCGTAAAACCATTTTACGAAAGCAATAGTCAGTTGGTGCAATCAGCATTGAAGCTACAGGGAGCTTTCAGCATTACATACCTGAATAAGCTGGTGAATATTACAGGCGGTGCCGATGTTAAAATCAGTGATAAGACAGATTTTGGAATTACTGCCGGTATTGATCATGTTTTTCGTAAACAGTTTGCCGATAATTCTGTATTGGTGATTGATCCTTCTGCTTTTTTATATGCAGGCACCCAACAGTTCACCAGTACTTATTATAAAAGAAACAGTTTTATACCAGTACCGATCTCAGGGCAAACGGTTTCAGAAGAAGTGAAAAAGCTCAATATCCTTTCATATGAATTTTCAATGCCCGTGATCTTTACCAAAAAGAAATTCCAGGTGCTTTTTTCACCAGCCTATGTTATTCCACAAAATCTTATTACTGTACAGGGACGTCCTGATCTTTCTGAAAGAGGGCAAGAAATGTTTTATGTAACGATTGGTGCCAAGATAATTCTGTAACCGGTTCCGGCTTTGGTTGAAACAATCTTCAAGTTGTGGTGGACAATTAATCACTTCATGTCTATTTGCTCCTTTTCATTATATATGATTGAATTATCAGGCAGTTGCGGCCTGGCTTCACGATACACCACTGCTAATTTGTCCGTCCACTTTTTTAAATTCCGATTTTCCTACATTTTTTTTGTTCATTTTGCACTAGACATCCTGCACTTTACTTCGGCCTTACTCCCACTCAAAGCCTACTCAAAGTCGACTTAAAAGCGTTCATCATGGTACTTATACTAAACCATGACAATCTGACTCTATGAGGCCAAGTTTGGAATTCAATAAAGTGGCTGGAGAAAAAAATGATAATCTAAAAGTCAAGCAGGTCCTTGATGGTAATATTTAAACTTCCGGCAAGTGCGAGCAACATTGTCAAAGATGGATTCGTTTTGCCCTTCTCAATTCTATGTATCTGGCTAAAATCTACGTCTGCATCGTCAGCAAGTTTTCGGAGACTCAATTTCTTCTCAAGACGGATTTTCTCTAGATGCTTTCCAAATCTCTTGAGTATTTTCTCATTTTGTGTACGATTCATTAAGGAAAATTCAATGAATTCGCAAAGAATAGTGTAGGATTATTTGCATACAATAGAATATTTATTTTACCTTAGAAGAATAAATTGAGCCTTGCTTAAGACTTCTTCATATCTCGATTATGTGCAAGCTTTCCGAAAAGGAGAGCCTTCAGGCTTTGAATACTTTTTCAATGCCCTGTATAAACCTGTTTATTTCTTTGCATTCCGTTATGTAAATGATAAAGCAACTGCAGAGGATATCGTTTCAAACAGTTTTATCAGGTTATGGAATAAAAGAACCATTTTTGAAAACGAGGCAGGACTAAAAGGATATCTATATAAATCTGTTTACAATGCATGCATCCGTCACTTGCAACAAAAACAAAACAGAAGCATCCACAATAGTTCTTATGCTTATCAGGTAGATACTACCGAGCAATCATATATTCATAACATCATTAAATCAGAAACAATACACCAGTTGCATATAGCAATAACGCAACTACCTGCCCAATGCAGAAAAATATTTACCAAACTCTATATCGAAGAAAAATCCGTTGCCGAAACTGCACAGGAAATGAATCTTACAGTTAGCACCATCAAAAACCAGAAAGCGAGAGGGATCAAATTGCTAAAGCCAAAACTTACTACACAATTTCCATGATTACTTAAAATAAAAACCCCTGCAATCTTCTGATATGCAGGGATCCTTTGTAGCCCGTACGAGATTCGAACTCGTATCACCACCGTGAAAGGGTGGTGTCCTAGCCCTTAGACGAACGGGCCTCCTATGCTGATGCTTCGGAAGCAAAATGCCTCTTTGTTTCAGGGGCGGCAAAGATAAGTTTCAACAGCCTGACGACAAAAACTTTTTAAATAAAAAACCCTCTCGCCTGGGGCGAGAGGGCAAAGTTCAAAACCGTCCTTCATGGATATAAGTTATTGCTTTGCTAACTCCGATTTTTTGAAGATGTTAGCTACTGCTTTTTGAATTTCTTTATTGGTAAGATTCCGGTTATTCACTTCGGCTGTTGTCCAACCCTGCCATACAGTTTTATCGGTTTTCGCATCAAGCATTGTTACTGTTATCGTTCCTTCCCTGATCACTTTTTCATATGATTCATATCCCATAAATTGAGAAGGATAAAAGATCGTTGCATAACGTCTTGTATATGGGTTATAGATCAACCTGCTATAAGGCTGGCTATAAACCGGTTCATTTTGCTCTTTGCTTGACCTTTCTACGAGCACATCATAATCAAGAATTACATCGGGTTTATTTTTTGATTCTCTCCAACCGATCTTTTCAAATTCTTTTGTTACTGCGGCCCTGATCTTGGATTCAATAAGATCACTTTGATTTTCCAACTTGCCATTTTCGCCATGAAGCCATGTGAAGGTTCTATACTTGCTAAAGTTTACGGTTTCGTCTTTTTCAATATGGGCAGAACTTGCACAGCCCGCAAGTAAGCCAATGCTCAGCACTGCCACAATTGCTGTTTTCAAATTTATTTTAGTCATAGTCTGAGGTTTTTAAATACTCACACTATAAACGCAATTTTTGACCCCAGGTTTATTAATGACTTGTGAAAAAAAGAAAAAGGAAATGGTAAAAGAATCGATGTTGTAGTAAAGTAATTTATGTCAAGCCAATTTCATGATGTATTTCTGGAATTTCTACATCATCAAAACCCTTTCTTACCAAACGGCTTTGGAAATCCTGTTGTACATCATAATCGCCATGTACAAGAAAAAGCTTTTTCACCTGTTTTGGATCCTGGCAGGCAAGCCATTGACACAGGTCTTCATAATCACCGTGAGCACTCATGCTGCGAATTGATCCAATTTCTGCATGCACTTCATGTATTACTCCAAAAATTCCAACCTCTTTTGCTCCCGCCATTAATCTTCCTCCCAATGAATGGGGCTCACAATAGCCGGTGATCAAAATAGTATTGCGGCTATTTTCAATGTTGTTGCTGATATGATGTTTCACTCTGCCGGCATCTCCCATACCACTGGCAGAAATAATAACACAAGGTTCATTTCTGAAGTTCAGCAGTTTTGACTGTTCAACTGTCTTAATATATTTTAATCCTCTAAAATTAAAAGGATCACTGTCTGTTAATAGTACTTGCTGAATTCTTTTATTAAAAAGCCCCGGGTACTTTTTAACAATTTCAGTTGCTTCAATACTCAAAGGGCTGTCTACAAAATAATCCAATTCTGGTAATCGGTTTTCAACTTCCAGTTGATTGAGTGCATAAAGAATTTCCTGTGTACGGCCAACGCTAAAAGCAGGCATTATAAGTTTGCCTTTTTTTACAAGGCAAGCCTTTTCGATCCATTGTAATAATTGATCAGGTGTTGTCAGGTGCTCGTCATGCAGGCTATTACCATATGTAGATTCAAGTAAAATAAATTCTGCTTGAGGAAAGTTCTCCGGCGATTTTAAAATAACATCACGATAACGACCAACATCTCCGCTGAAGGAAAGTGTTCTTTGTTGCCCATCTTCTTGTATACGCAGATGAACACAACCACTGCCAATTATATGGCCCGCATCCGTAAACATTGCTTGCACGTCTTCCATAACATTAAACCACTGATTGTATTCTGCTGTTGCAAAATGATCCTGTGCTTTTTTTGCATCCTCTACTGTATACAAAGGAGCGAGATAAGGTTGTCCTGCTGCTGCCCTTCTTTTATTTTCATATTTTATATCGTCTTCCTGTATCTCAGCCGAATCTTCTAATAGCACACCGGTTAATTCTTTGGTAGCCGGCGTACAAAAAATTGTTCCCTTATAACCTTCTTTGGTCAGTTTTGGAATAAGTCCGCTGTGATCGATGTGTGCATGAGAAAGGATCATAGCGTCAACCGTCATTGGATCAAAACCAAAATAACGATTCAATGCGTTTGTTTCT
>DASYQG010000517.1:0-3015 GCA_036005825.1 Chitinophagaceae bacterium
ATAAAATCTTCCCGCATCGGGCTAAATACATCAATCAACACGCCGGCTTCAAGGCAAACAGCACCATGCATAACATTTGGTGAAATATAAAATGCATCACCTGCTGCGAGAATTTTTTTCTCTCCATTAATTTGTACTTCAAAGCTGCCACTCTCTACATGAGTGATCTGGGAATGGTAATGCTGGTGCAACACGCCTACTCCTCCTTTTTCAAATTGCATTTTTACCACCATCAGCTTATTATCATAAGCCATAATCTTTCTTTTTATTCCTTTATCAACTTCTTCCCACGGTATTTCGCTATTCTCAATGAATGCTTTCATTGCTTCTTCTGTTCCCATATGCTTTAATCCGTTAGTTATTTAAGATTTTTTCCGTCATATAGTACTTAGTACTGCATAAGGTCCTTTCCAATTAATTCTCTTTGCTGTCTGCGTTGTATTTTTTTAAACTCCCTATTACCCGAAGATCTCATTAGTAATATTAAGCCGATTTTCAACCCCAGATAAAATGAGATGACTATAAAATCTATAAATAAACCATTGATCTTTTGAATAAAGTCACATGCATAATGGATAATATTAGCTATTATCTAAAGTTTTGTGTCCGGAAACGTTTCCGGTAACGCTACCGGTAATGCCAGGCTCCATCTGACCTAATTGTCCTTTGGCTCCCATATATATCTGCTCAGGTGAGTAATCTAGTACAATGCTCCAAGCTTCCGTTGAAATCCAAAGTGTTTACGACAAGGCATTACTGCAACCATTGAGTTGACAATCAAAAAATAACAATTGAAAAATATGTGGTTTTTCATTAAGGAGTGGTATGCATCTAAAAAAAATAATCAATATAATAAGTATCAGGATCATCAAAATCCTGAACCGACAAGCGTAACTAACAAATCTTCAAGCATTGGAATTGTTATTCGGAATATCACTCATTGTTATCTCAATTTCCGAAACAGTCAGTAATGTTTTTTTATTACAACATTTGATAAATTCAAAAAAATCAATTTAAAACAAGGGAAATTTGATAAGTTAGGAACTGATAATAAATTTTAATATATCCCTCAAATGTTGCAAAATCTGGTTCGAACTTCGGCTTTTTTATTTTTACACTTGCGACATGAGCCACGATTAAGTTGCTGGTTCAGTAGTTAGCCTCTTTTCCATCTGATCCGATTTCAAGTTTGCTTTTCTTAAACCTCGTTTAATAACGTAATGGTGTATCTCTTGAATCCGCGTATGCTTTACTGTAATCTAATTTTTTAACACTGCCTGCTATATAAGTAATTCCCAAAAATATGTGCTGCACATAAACCGGGTCAGCATAATCTTTTTTATCGTGACCCAAAACCGTACACCAGGTATGGCCTCCATCAAAGTCATTGGTCCATACTGCGGGATACAATTCAGAAAACGTACCTGCATTTTTAATGATGAGATTTTTTTGCGTAGTATCCGATGTATTCAAAGTAGTGATATCATGCGCCATTATAGTTTTAGTGCCGGGATACAACTCTTTGGCAAAATAACATTCATCTTCTTTCTCCCATACCTTAGGTAAACCCCGGACAGAAGGATGCGAAGGATCGATCACCTTCACTGAAAATTTTTGAAATTTTGCATGCCATGAAAAAGTTCCGCCCAGCATCATCTTAAACCATTTCCAGTTTCGTTCAGTTCCTGTAACAGAATGGATACCGACAAATCCTCCTCCTGCTTCTATATAGCGTCTGAAAGCCAAACGTTGTGCATCGGTATCAAACACATCGTTATTAGTGCTTGGAAATATAAGCAGGGTATATTGCTTCAGATTTTCTTCTGTCATTACAGAAGCATCAGCAGAAGTATCCACTTTGAATCCATATTGTTTACCTAATTGCTGAATACAACTTACAGCACTGGGTATATTATCATGCACATATCCTTTTCCGTTTTTGGTATACACAAGTACACTTACTTTTTTCCAATCTACTTTGGTCTGTGCATTCAGATTTCCACTAATTGAAAAATGAAGCAGTATAAAAAATAAAATTATAAACCTTTTAAGTTCTTTCATATTAAAGTATTAAGTGACTATTTGACACCGCTTTTAGTTGCATTCTGAATAGCGTGTGGTACATTGGAACTTAAATAAATGAATGTGATTAATTATTGAGTTATCATTTCCACCTTTTTTATATTTTTTACAGAAACAAGCTGTTCTTTATTTTTCTTCATAAAAACAAGCACACTGTCCCTTTGCTCCTTGATCACTCCCTGCACTATCACTTCATCAGATAAGCCGATTACTTTTAAATTTGTCTTATGCTCAATGAAATAAGCATAGGCAGACTTGTTATAAGTAGAAACGACTGCGTTGTTGATTGGGGTGGCTCCTTTTTTTGTAGTAATAATAATTACTCCAAATGCACCTTGCGCCCCGTATTCAGCTGTCGAAGCAGCATCTTTTAAAACACTTATCTCATCTACATCCTGAGGATTCATATTGCCAATATCTCCTGAGAATATGGAACCATCTACAACAAACAGCGGAGGCTTTTGATTGTTTAAACTGCTTGCTCCTCTCACTACAATAGTTCCACCGCTCCTGTCATTTGAAATTTTTACGTCAAGACCCGGCACCTCACGGAGCATTTCATAAATCGTTTTATAAGTTCCGGGAGTCACTTTATTAGATCCTACCTGAGCATGTGTAATTGCAGAGATTAAAAAAAATAAAGAACAGAAAAACCAATTGATAATGAATTTATTTTTTTTCATATAACTAATTTCTAAGTGGGTCGTCTTTTGTTATTTCTTGCTAACAACATAATTGGTTCCGTATGGAAGCCGCTGCGGTCTTGATAATAATTTATTCGCTTCAACATTTCCATTAAAAATTTCTTTTTTAGGATCCCAATACAATTTCTTTCCTGTTTTCATAGCTGCATGCGCCACCAGGCATGCACTGCATGAACGATGTGCTACTTCGGCAGGGCTGATAGTTGGTTTTTTGGTTTGAATACAATCC
>DASYQG010000518.1:0-5767 GCA_036005825.1 Chitinophagaceae bacterium
AAAATAATTTTTCTCATAAGCAGTTAGTTTTGGTTACTCCTCCTGTTTCTACAGGAGGTTTTTTTTATTGCATGCAATTAAGGCTTTTTTATAATTTTGTATTATGCTTCCTGATTATCCTCACAAATTGTTTTCAGATAAACGCAATCACTTCGAGCTGCTAATGGAAACGCTGGCAATGCAAGCCGACTAGGTGAATAGACTTTATGTCGTACAAGTGTGCGACACTTCGCTTCGCTCTGTGTAAACTGCGACACAATTGTTGAGCAAAGAAGAGAAAGATGAAAGGAGCGTCGCAAGGGACGATAATTAGAATTACTATTGTTGACTTCAAAAAAACTATTATGGCTACAAAAACAGCTTCAGATAAAAAGCAGGATGCTCAAACAGATTTTCTTCCATTGCAGGGAACTGACTTTGTTGAATTCTATGTTGGCAATGCAAAACAAGCGGCACATTATTATATGAGTGCTTTTGGTTTTCAGCCATTGGCTTATGCGGGACCTGAAACTGGTTTAAAAGATCGGGCCAGCTATGCAGTTCGGCAAAATAAATTGACCCTCGTACTTACTACTCCGATAAGACCCAATAATGAAATGGCTGATCATATTTATAAACATGGCGATGGTGTGAAAGCATTAGCATTGCGTGTGGATGACGCTGCCAGTGCATGGGAAGAAACCACAAAACGTGGTGCAAGATCTTATATGCAACCTGAACGGATTGATGACGAGAATGGTGAAGTGGTGATCAGCGGCATTCATACTTATGGCGATACCGTGCATTTATTTATTGAGAGAAAAAATTATAATGGACAGTTCATGCCGGGCTACCGTGAATGGAGCAATCCTTATTATCAGCCAACTGAAACGGGATTGTTATATGTTGATCATTGTGTTGGTAATGTTGGCTGGAATCAAATGAACCCCTAGGTGAATTTTTACCAGGATGTAATGGGCTTCAGAAATATTTTATCGTTTGATGATAAAGATATTTCTACAGAATATTCGGCGCTGATGAGTAAAGTAATGAGTAATGGAAATGGATTTGTAAAATTCCCGATCAATGAACCAGCAGAAGGGAAAAAGAAAAGCCAGGTGGAAGAATATCTTGAGTTCTATAACGGCGAAGGAGTACAGCATGTGGCAATGGCGACCAATGACATTGTCCAAACTGTAACTGATCTAAGGAACCGGGGTGTTGAGTTCTTAAGAGTACCAACCTCTTATTATGATGACCTGCTTGAAAGGGTAGGGCATATTGATGAAGATCTTGAGCCATTAAAAGAACTGGGTGTTCTTGTCGATCGGGATAATGAGGGATACCTGCTCCAGATATTTACAAAACCCGTTGAAGACCGGCCCACATTATTTTTTGAGATCATCCAGCGAAAAGGCGCAAAGAGTTTTGGTAAAGGAAATTTCAAAGCATTATTTGAAGCGATAGAAAGAGAGCAGGGGGAAAGAGGGAACCTATAGTTAGTCAGCAGTTTGCAGCTCATAGTTATAATTGTTTGTTAGGAGCCCGGGCTAGGTATTAGTAACAGTCAATATAAATAACGAAGTATAATTTCCTGTGAAAAGGGGCGGTATTGCTTTTCTGACTTTGTTTTTTATGCTTATTTTTACAATTAGTTATAAACAAACGGGTAATAAAGCTTTTGGATTCTACGTTTCTAATTTAATTAAACCGTCAATGAAAAACCTCACCTTCTGTACAATCCTGACTTGCATGGCTATTTCTCTTTCGGCTCAAAATGGGTCGGGCGGAAATTCTGTTTCAGCCGTTTCCTCTTTTATTGACTTTCAAAAAACATTGCAACGTCCTTCTGATGTGCTTAGTAAAAATGAAGAAGCGCTGAAAAAACAATTTGAGGATAAAAAATTAGTATGGCCCGCTAAATATGTTTACATCCGTTCTTTTAAATATGATAGCCAATTGGAGGTCTGGGTAAAGAATGACAAGAAAGACCCTTACAAACTTTTCAAGACTTATAAAGTTTGTGCATTGGCAGGTACACTTGGCCCAAAAAGAATGGGCGGCGACTACCAGGTGCCCGAAGGATTTTATTATATCAATGAGTTTAATCCAAAAAGCAATTATCATTTGTCCCTCGGACTTAATTATCCAAATATCTCTGACAGGATATTAAGTGACGCGACGAATCCCGGTGGTGATATTTATATTCATGGCAGCTGTGTTACTGTTGGTTGTATTCCTTTGACGGACCCCATGATCGAGGAAGTTTATACAATTACGGCACATGCAAAAGACCAGGGACAGGATTTTATCCCGGTTCACATTTTCCCGATACGGTTTAATGTAAAAAGAAGTGTTGATTATCTTGGTAAGCTTACAAAGGATGATGAGCAGTTAAAAGACTTTGCCGCACATCTTGAAGATGCGTTTAATTATTTTGAAAAGCATAAGCAGCTCCCGATAATAACAGTATCTGATAAAGGTGAATATTATGTAAATGATGCGCCGGATAAAAAAACAATGTATGCATCTGCTGAAGCTAAGCCAATTCCCAAAAGGAAAAATGTTCAGCATAGGACAAGAGAAATTGCCGGGCTTGTAGAAGCTGTTCATCAATGGCCTCAATACCCAGGCGGTGGCGATGCTTTTTTAAAATATTTGGATAAACTCGGCAAAGAAATGAGAGACTATTTGCCAAAAGCCACAAGAAAGGCGTTTGTACAATTAGAGTTTATTGTTGATAAAGATGGAGTGCCGGTAAATTTTAAAGTGATAAAGGGTGGTGTGAATGAAGATTTTAATGATGAATTGATATCAAAGTTGGAAGCTACAATGGCGACATGGCAACCTGCCATGCTAAACGATAAACCAGTACCGAAGAAAATGGTACAAACAGTTACGATAGAGATCCCGGAACCAATGGAGATGTAATTAAGTTTGAAAGCATATTTTATAAGTGGGTTAGGGGCCGATAAAAAGGCTTTTCAAAAGATAAAACTTCCTTCGGTATACGAGCCTGTTTTCCTCGATTGGATAGCTCCGCAAAAAAACGAATCACTCAGCAATTATGCACGACGCTTTTCTTCATTGATAAAAAATGATGATGCATTTATATTGATCGGTCTTTCTTTTGGTGGAATGCTTGCTTCAGAAATTGCAAGACTTCGCAGCCCGATGAAGACGATCATCATTTCAAGTCTTGCTTCATCAAATGAATTGCCCTGGTATTTTAAAAGCGTCGGAAGAGTCGGCTTGCACAAGGCTGTCCCAATAAAATTTTTAAAAGCAGGATCAATGCTCAAAAATTTTATGGGGGTTAGATCGAAAGAGGATAAGGCAATCATTTATCATTATGTAAAGACTGCCGATCCGGAACTGGTTCGCTGGTCAATTGATGCAATTATGAATTGGAACCAGCCTGATCGTTTACCCGGTATTGTTCACCTTCATGGATCAAACGATCGAATGCTGCCTCTAAAATATACTCATCCTGATTTTATAATTAAAGGCGGCGGGCATCTTATGATATTCAATAATGCTGATGAAGTGAATAAGATATTGAATGAAGTGCTTGAGATAAATTGAGTTGAGTTTGCTGGAGCATGTCAATATGTTGGAACATATTTCAGGACTTCTTCTTCAATATTTTTTATCTTCTTCCATTTTAGTACCTCTTTTTTTGTGATTGAGTCCAGTCTTTTACTTTTATAAAAATTCAAACAGTGCGAAAAAATTTTTTTGCCCACTGCAGCTTCAGGAGCAGTATGTATAGAATTGATTGAATCTTGTTTTATTTTTTCAACTTCCTGGCGAATAATTGGTTTTAAAGTTGGATCGAAAATGGCAATTCCAATACCACTATAATAGGATTTATCATTTTGTACGATGAATTTCTGCACATCGCTGTTTTCATAGCCTTCCAGTAAACATAAACAAAGAGCCCTGTCTTTGAATTCAGTTTTCCAATTCTTAAATCCCCATGCTTCTCTTTCTTTTTTGATCGCTTTGTGTTGACTGCTGCAACTGGCGATAAATAAACAAAAAAGTAAAAAAAATAGTGATCGCATTTTTTGAAAATATATGAAGTGCACCTAAAGCCAAAGTTAATAAAGTGTCAGTTATTGGTAGGATAGACATTATTACTTTCCTAATTACTGAGCTTGAGAATTTCCAACCTATATTTTTTGCCAAGTTGTAAATATGGTTTGTAGGTTGTATGCAGTAGCACTCCAAATAAGAAAACTGCAGCTGCGGCAGCAAGTTGTGTTTTACTTTCCTGGAACGAAAAATTATCATCAAGTAACCCGTTTACAATATGCAATCCTGCATATCCTGCTGCACCCACCCGAAATATCCAACCGCTTTTGATCCAATACCAATGCACATGTCCACCTGAAGTTGAGATTTGAAATTGGCCATTTATATAATCGATCAGGACACCTCTCTTTGGCATTGCAAACACATCTGCCAAAGCAAATCCCATGATTTTAAAATGAAATGTATCGGTACTCATGAGGCTGTAACGAACTACCATTGGCCTGATAAAGAAGGAATCGTTTTGGATCTTTGTAATTTCTCCTTTTTGCCATTGTTTATTCTTTAGCTGGAAAGAAATAACAGTGCCTTTCCAATACCTGTCGACGACTTTATTTCTTTTTTTAAAAACTAAAAGATCCTGTTGACAATATACGGTGGAGAAGAAAAGAGTGAAAATGAAAAGAAGAGTTAGCTTGTTCATGCTTAATGAAAATAAAGCAGGTCGCTTGCTTATACAACCAATTAAATGTTAAAGTGCGAGTTAAGAGATGATCTGAAAATATGAATGAGTGTGGCTAAACTTGACGCCTTTCTATTGTAACAAAGACTGAACCGTATCATTAGTTCTTTGCTGTAATAACATTTTTTTTCCTACTGTAAGTTTTTCGTAAACCTCTTTTGTATAATGACGTATTGTTAGCAAGGTTAACCCTTTGGTTACATTAATATCAAAGAATTCAGAAGCTGCTAAGGCAAGCTTTTCAATTTTATCTGCACGGTCATCCAGCACACAAATCATACTAATAGCTGCGTTTTGTGTAAGATTGGGTTTTATTTTTAGTTTTTCAAAAAGATGAAACAGATCGGCGATCGGTTTTTCTTCTACAAAAGAAAAATCTCTTGAACTGAGTTCTATCATTACCTGGTTTTCTTTGACAACAATTATCGGTGGTAACCCTTTTAATGATTTGTTATGTATAACTGTGCCACTTAATGAAGGATCTAAAAAACATTTTACATAAAGAGGTATGCCTTTATTCTGCAGCGGCTTTATTGTTTTTGGATGAATAACCTGTGCGCCATAATAAGCCATTTCGATCACTTCATTATAATTCAGTTCGTGAATCTCTACGGCATCAGGAAATTGTTTTGGATCAGCATTCATTACACCCGGTACATCTTTCCAAATGGTTTGGTTCTTGGCATTTAATAAGTTGGCAAAAACAGCAGCCGAGTAATCACTGCCTTCTCTTCCAAGTGTCGTGCTTTCATTTTCATCAGTAGCGCCGATAAATCCTTGCGTAAGCACAATATCACAGCCATTAAACAATTTAACAATTTGACCATTTACCCTTTCTTCAGTAAACTTCCAATCAATGACTGCATCGCGGAAGTTATCATCTGTTCTGAAAATATCTCTTACGTCTATCCACTTATTTTTTATTCCAATTTCATTTAAATAATGACTGACAATAGCGGTAGAAAGTAATTCACCGATACAAACGACCTGGTCGTAATAATAATCGTAATC
>DASYQG010000519.1:0-2781 GCA_036005825.1 Chitinophagaceae bacterium
CTGCGTTTTGTGTAATGCTAAATGCAAACAAGGTGGTGAATAATATCGTATTTGTTTTAATCATGTCGTTTGGCTTTCTTCAGGAGTGAGACAATAATCAGACCTTTTTTATTCCCGAATGGTTGGATAATATAATAAATTAACACAAAGTTTTTAATATAAAAAAGAATATGAAGCAACTTTTTCGCCAATATTTCTTTCCTTATTTTTAGTAATAATTATTTTTTATGAGAAAATACTTCTTTCCTGTTCTGCTCTTGGTCAGTTTTGGCCTTAATGCGCAGCAGCCATACTGGCAGCAGCAACTGCGTTACACAATTACTGCCGAATTGAATGACAAAGAAAACAGTATTACAGGCAAAGAAACTATTATTTATAAAAACAATTCTCCTTCGTCCCTGGATTTTATATGGTTTCATATTTGGCCAAATGCCTATAAAAACGAAACAACAGCACTTTTTCAGCAGATAAAAAATGATTCATCCCGCTCTAAAAAAATGGAGAATGTCGGTCATGGATATATCGACAAACTTTCCTTTACTGTAAATGGGCAAGCTGCTAAGACAGAGTCACATTCAAATCCACAATACATTGATATTATAAAACTGGTATTGGAGAAACCATTAGCTCCCGGCGATTCAATTAGTATTGCTACACCTTTCTATGTTTTGCTCCCACATTATTTCTCCCGTTCAGGTTATGATGAAGGTGAGTTCATGGCTTGTCAATGGTATCCTAAACCGGCCGTATTTGATAAAAGCGGTTGGCATGAGATGCCTTATCTTGATAGGGGGGAGTTTTACAGCGAATATGCAACATACAATGTAAGTATTATCGTCCCGTCGGATTATATAGTCGGCGCTACTGGAACATTACAGACAAAAGAAGAATTGGATACATATAAAAAAATGGGACTAGAAAATAATAAGGATCGTAAAGGGAAACCTGTGTTATACAAACCAACTTCACCAGGAGCGACTAAAACACTAAAGTATTATGCAGAGCTGGTTCCTGATTTTGCATGGTTTGCTGACAAAGATTTTGTAGTTCAGTATGACACAGTTCAATTATCAACAGGTAAAGTGATCGATGCTTTTTCATATTATCATAATAAAAAGAATACGATCTGGGAAAACAGTATTGATTATGTAAAAGATGGCGTACGCAAATACAGTGAATGGATAGGAGAGTATGGTTACCCTGTGGTGCAGGCAGTAGAAGGTCCCTCTAATAATTCAAGCGGTGGAATGGAATACCCTATGATAACACTTATTACAAGCCCGAGTGCAAAAAAAGAAGCATTAGATGGTGTAATTGCCCACGAGATCGGGCATAACTGGTTCATGTCAATGCTCGGTAGTAATGAGCGACTTCATACATGGATGGATGAAGGTTTGAATACTTATGTTCAATTCAGATATGAAGCAGAGAAATATAGGTACAATTCAATATTTGGCAATGAAATCCCTGCAGATCTTAAGAAATTACCTGCGGATAAATTTTTGGAAATTATATATGATGCAATTGGTAAAAGCCTGCCAATGCAATCAGCAATGGAAACCCCCGCAGATAAATTTCCAAATAGTGATGAGTATGGGTTGGTGTCTTATATTAAAACAGCATTATGGCTTTATATGCTTGAAGCAAGTGTAGGTAGAGACAAAGTTGATGCGGCTTTACATAACTATTTTACTAAATGGAAATTTAGACATCCCGAGCCTGAAGATATGCAAGCCGCTTTTGAAGAGGCTATCGGGGGCAATCTTGCAAAGTTTTTTCAACTTACTAAAAAAGAAGGTGCGCTTGAATAAAGAATTCACCAGGCACTTTCATTTATTAAATAAGATTTATATTTCAGGATAAATCATCATCATGCCAAAACAGTTACTGCTATTGGGTTTATTATTTATTGCATTCAATACAAATTCACAACCAAAAGACACTGCTGATCTCGATAGCTATTTCAAGCCAGTAAAGTGGAGATGCATCGGGCCGTTTCGTGGCGGTCGGTCAAATTGTGCAACAGGGGTTGTAGGTACCCCAAATGTTTATTACCAGGGTACAACGGGTGGCGGTGTTTGGAAAACTGACGATATGGGTATTACCTGGCGCAATGTTTCAGATGGATTTTTTAAAACAGGTTCTGTTGGGGCCGTAGCTGTCTCAGAAAGTGATCCTAATATTGTTTATGTGGGTATGGGAGAGCATGCGGTGCGTGGTGTGATGACCAGTGGAGGCGATGGTGTTTATAAATCAACGGACGCAGGAAAAACGTGGAAAAAAATAGGGCTTGATCTTACACAGCATATCTCGCGAATAGCTATTCATCCTAAAGATCCTAACATTGTTTATGTAGCTGCTCAGGGTGCGTTATATAGTAAATCAAAAGAACGTGGGATTTATAAGTCTGTTGACGGTGGTGGTACATGGAAAAATGTTTTGTATGTAGATGAAAAAACAGGTTGTGCAGAAATATCAATGGACATGAGCAACCCAATGATATTGTATGCTGCTATGTGGGAACATGGCCGGCTTCCATGGAAAGTAATTAGCGGCGGACCGGGCAGTGGGTTATATAAATCAACGGATGCAGGAGAACATTGGGAGAAAATGAAAGAAGGGTTACCGAAAGAGATGGGCAAGATGTCAATAGCTGTATGCCGTTCCAATCCTGAAAAAATATTTGCATTGATTGAGAGTGATTCTGAAAAAGAAGAAGGCGGCTTGTATATGTCAGAAAATGCTGGTAAAAGCTGGAGCCAGGTATCGAATGATCATCAT
>DASYQG010000520.1:0-1759 GCA_036005825.1 Chitinophagaceae bacterium
CCATCTTATGAAGCCACTAACTGCCACTTTTATATTCATTTTATTTGTTTTTTCTCTTTCAGCCCAGGTTCTTCCAATCAAAAATGCTTTGCAAACTGATATAGCAAAAGTAATAAGTGATTATCCTAATGGATATAAAAACATCATTGGGGAACAGATAATGGCAAATCCCCAGAGTATAGAATTTGAATGTCTTGTTACGGTAAAAGATGCTATCAAAAGCAAGCTGATAAAATATAGTTCAAACGTGAAAGAGATCTATTCATGGGAAGCGGAGATGATAAAGACGGATGATTTTGAAACAGCCTCAAAAAAATTCAGAGCAATTTATAATTCACTTCAGCATCTTTCTGTAAATATAAATGGAAGTACCGCAGTCTTTGAAGGAAACTATATTAAGCCTTCAGAAGCTATAAAATTTACCACGATCGTTTTAGTTCCAGGAGATAAAACACCGGAATTAAAGGAATTGAAACTCGCCTTGGTCTTAGAAACCGATATGCTGGATTGGGTAATTAAGATCCAGGTTTATGAAAGGGAAAGAGAGGATAAGGACAAAGGACCCGCTATTGACGAATAACTGTTAACCTTCATTAACCTAATTTCAACTCTGCTTAACCGGGTATATAACTTCATAAGAATATTTTCGTATCTGATCCCGATAGTTATCGGGAAAAACCAACCGATGTATGAAGAAAATTTTACTGATCCTTTTATCCGGGTTTATTTGGCTAGCTGCTTTTTCGCAAAAAAGTGGCACTATCAAAGGAGTTGTTTTTGATACAATTGCTAAACAACCTGTTCCGGCCGCCACCATTACTGTTCTGCAAAGCAAAGATTCTTCATTGGTAACATTTACTATGACAAACAGCCGCGGAGAATTTTCTTTGGCCAATGTTCCTTATGGCGATTACCGTTTGCTGGTAACCCATGTCAATTATCATAACGTAAATAAATATTTTACGATAAATGATGCAAATAAGAATATTGATCTGCCAAATATTGAAGTAAGCGATAAAAATAAGGTATTGGAAGAAGTAGTGATAATGGCGGAAGCGCCGCCTGTAACATTGATTGGTGATACGGTTCAATACAATGCGGGTTCATTCAAAACAAAACCCAATGCAGTGGTGGAAGATCTTTTGAAAAGAATGCCGGGAATACAAGTGGAAAAAGATGGGACTGTGAAAGCGCAGGGGCAGGAAGTAAAAAAAGTTTTGGTTGATGGCAAAGAATTTTTTGGAAACGACCCTAAGATCGCCACTAAGAATTTGCCCGCAGATGCAGTTGATAAAGTGCAGGTGTATGACAAACAAAGTGACATGGCGCAGTTAACTGGTTTTGATGATGGACAAAGCGAAAAGACAATTAACCTAAAACTCAAAAAGGATAAAAAGAAAGGAGTATTTGGTAAAGTAAATGCCGGCGGTGGTACGGATGGTCGTTACCAGGGAAAATTTAATGTGAATTCTTTTAAGGGTGCAAGACAAATGTCAGTGATCGGAATGGGTAACAATACTAATGCGGAAGGATTTTCATTTATGGATATTCTTAGTTTCTCCGGTGGCATGAATCAATTAGGTGGCGGTGGTGGCGGTATTAATATTAATATGTCTTCAAATGATCCCTTAGCAAGTTCGATGGGTGGAGGAAATAATAATTCTATAAATACGTCATGGGCAGGCGGCGCCAACTATAACAATATCCTGGGAACAAAAATGGAAGTGCAGAGTAATTATTTTTACAACCGCTACAATCC
>DASYQG010000521.1:0-1736 GCA_036005825.1 Chitinophagaceae bacterium
CAGAAAGATCGGGATGACGCATTAATGCATTATCATCTAAATTCATTTTACAATCAACAGCAACAATTTTATCATCCGCCGCTTTGAACAATGGATTGATCTCAAGCATTGAACAATCTAATCCTACATACGCATTATATAAATTGGTCACGAACCTTACGCAATTCTTAAAAGATTCACCACTCAATCCTAAATTGAAAGCTATCTTTCTTGCCTGGAAGGGTTGCAAACCACCAGCAGGATGAACCCATTCTTTAAAAATTTTTTCTGGTGTATTATGCGCCACTTCCTCAATATTCATTCCCCCTTCGGTACTATACATAAATACATTTTGTCCCTTGCTACGATCAAGTAATATTGATAGATAAAATTCTTTTCTTTCAGTGAGGCCATCATAATACATATCCTGCGCCACCAGAATTTTATGAACCACTTTACCAGCGGGTCCAGTTTGTAGGGTCACTAATGTACCACCTAAAATTTTTTGTGCAAAATCCACCACCTCATCAAGGCCTTTCCCAACTTTTACACCATTGATCCCATTCTCTTTTATTTTTCCTTTGCCACGTCCACCCGCATGTATCTGCGCTTTTACAACTGCAAACGGACTTCCGAACTGAGTTTTTATTTGACGATATGCTTCTTCAGCTTCATGCACGGTGCCGCATGCAATGCCTTCCTGAACGGGGACATTGTATTTTTTTAGAAGTTCTTTAGCCTGGAATTCGTGGAGATTCATACTGAAAAAATTTTGGCGAAGATAGAAAGAACTGTTTATAGTTTATGGTTTGCAGTTTATAGTTTCCAGCTTTTGTAACTCCGGCTGAACTTCCGTTGCGACGCTCCCTTTAGGTTTCTGTTCGCTATTGAGCTTTTTATTATCTTTCATTCATGAGATGGGCGGTTGTCATATTTGCTTTATTTATTTTTTCTTGCCAAACAACAAAAAAGATCGATGCTCCACAACGAACATCCTCACTTACTGGCAACGATTTTTATCACCAGGCCTTTGCCATGAAATGGAAAGAAAGAGACTCACTTGTAGTAAAAGAAATTCTTGCAGGTAACATCCCCTCATTTCTAAAAAAGTTTGAAAGAATAAAGGTTTCGATCACTGATTCGATTACTGGTAAAAGGATCAATGCAGAATATTTTGTTTCCCCAGATTATCTGAGCATTGGCACTGATGATAATTGGGCAAGAATAAACATCACTCCATTAGCAGCGCAAAAAATTGCAGATAGCTTTAATTGTTTTTTACCAACAAAAAAGATGGTGGATGATATTAATAAAGCGGCTAAAGTAAAACTAGAGCCGGTTCCTATGTATGCATTTCGTGACAGTACTCCAACTATGTGGCATCATCATTTGATAATCGAAGGACAACGAAAAGGAAGAAAAGGCCTGATCGCCGGTATTCAAAAAGATGTTGTTATCAGTGGTAAAATTTCAAGAGACCCAAAACCCGATCGTGTAGCAATTTATGGCTGGCATAAATTAGATGGTAATCCAATTCAGCCGTTATACACTGGGCATATCTATTGGTGGGTTGATTATAGCCAGGGCATCCGTTTAGTTTACCGAAAAATAAAAGTCGGAAAAAAATGGATAGATTATACCGAGGTTTTAAATGATCCTGTTCTTAAAAAAATTTTATGTGATGAAGAATGGTGTGATTTTTACCGCTATAATTATTAAAGTACTTACGAGTAGCTTCTTATATCAAACTTCATCGC
>DASYQG010000522.1:0-5894 GCA_036005825.1 Chitinophagaceae bacterium
ATCATTTCGGAAAGTGCAATAGTGAGTGCTTGTCTTGCAGTATTAGAAGCAAGCCAAGCACTTACTTCCCAACCAAGACCGGGACCGAATGCTGAAGCATCACTGCCAAAAATTACTTTTTCAGGAAATTGCGAAAGCCAATCTTTTAATACATCAGCCAATTGATCGGGTGTCCAGATAAGTGTGAGCAAAGAAATATCTGCGTATACATTCGGCTTCCATAGCATGGCACTTGTATGTTGTGAGAATGTACCGCCGCCATGTATGATCACAAATTTTGTATTGCGAAGCTCAGAGTCATTGAATGCAGGCTCCAGCAAAAGCGGATCGCAATCCTGTGCTTTAAAATAATTACCGGCGCCGGGGAAAGAATGAATATGAATGGCCATTCCTAATCGTCCTGCTTCTTTTGCTATATAATAAAAAATATGATCCTGCAGCGCTTTATATTTTTCATGTGATGGCTCGCCATCATTTATATTTTTTGCATAGACATCGCTGGCAGTTTTTAATTCTACTTTTTCAAAATCAAGTGAACGCAGATAAGCGGCTTCGTATTTGAGCGCAACGCAACCTTGTTTTTTTTGCGCCTCGAGAGTAGCGGTTACAACCTGTTTTAAATACTCATCTAGTGTTGCAGGCAGTTTTGATATGTTGAGGTCTGCAAGATATTTTTTCAACAACTGATCCTCCAATGGAAAAAGTTTTTCACGATCGGGTGTTACGGCGGCTTCTGTTTTTGTAGAAAGTGGAAATAAAAGCGCATCAACATAACTTACCCAGCGAAATCGGGGAGTGACAAGTCCGGGACCCATTGATATCCTGTTTGCAAGCAACACTTCAGTGCCGGCCCGGTCAAGTGCCCATTCAGGAAACTTTTCTCCTTTCTGATTCATAACACTTGCTGTTGTGTCTGCCAGCGTTTTCATTGTAGTTTCATTTAACTCATCGCCTTTAAATCCATAGACAGCTTTAGCAGCAGTGAGCCAAACCTTGCTATCAGGTCTTACCCTTGCAGGAAGTTCAAATGGAAACAAGGCATCAAGTGGTAATGCATCAAAACCTTTATCATTTGGATCAGTTGTATTTGCATGCGTATGATTATCGACTGCCTTTATCTTATTTATGAATTCAGCCAGTTCAATATTGTTTGCAGAAGGAGAAGAAGTTGCCTGCTCATTAGCAGTTTGAGATTGGTTGCATGATGAAATGTAAATAACAATGCATGCAAAAGAAATTATTGCTAAAAACTTTTTCATGTTTATAAAGTTTGTGGTGAGTGACGCAAGGTAAGAATATCCGATAGCTAAATGCTGAATAGACTTCCAATAACCGGCTAATGTTTCGCCATAACAAATTTATTCGCATACCTTTAATGCCTTTTTACTGACTATATAACATGAATAATATTTTGATCATCGTTACCTGCTGCATTGCGATTGGATGCAGCACTGTGCCAAAACTTTCACATACTAATAAACCGGTTACTGCTGCTGATGATGTGTGGAGCGCCGGGAATATTGCTGCATTTGAAAAAAAACTGGAAGAATTGCGTAATCACTATCACATTCCTTCAATTGCTATTGGTATCGTTAACGAAAAAAATTTGGTAGTAAGAGGCGGGTTAGGTTTGGCTGATATAAAAAAACAAATTAAGCCGGATGAGAACACAGTTTATCAGCTGGCATCCATTACCAAAACTTTCGGATCCATCATCCTGATGCAATTAGTGGAACAGGGAAAATTAAGTCTTGATGATCCTATTGAAAAGTATGGGATCAATTTAGGCGGAAGATGGGGTAGCGATCCCCATATCAAAGTAAAGCACCTTCTAACGCATACTGCAAGCGGTAACTGGCTTAATGGTTTTAAACCGGGTTACAAATTCAGATACAATGGCGATTGGTATGGTAGACTGGGCAAAGTAATTGAAAAAGCATCTGGAGAAAGTTTTGGCGAATTAGTGATGAAGAATATCATTACCCCATTGGGAATGGTGAATACTGCACCAAGTACGGATGACAGTATAAATTTTAAATTGACAGGTTATAACAAAGATTCTTTTTTGACAAAAGTGGCGCCACCTTATAATTGGCAGGGAAAACAGATAGCGCCAATACAAATGAAGTATGGATTCAGTCCGGCAGCAGGTATTATGAGCAGCGTAGCCGACCTTGCTAAATATTCCATCGCTATTGATGAGAGAAAGTTCTTAAAGCCTGAAACATGGGAAGAGGTTTTCACTCCTTATGTTACGCCGAAAGGAAAAACGTTACAGTATGGTCTCGGATGGTTTGTAAAAGATTATAAAGGATTAAAAATTATTTGGCATACCGGTTGGTGGTATGGGTATTCAACGCTGCTGATAAAGATCCCACAAAAAGATCTTTGTTTTATCATTCTCGCCAATTCGCAAGACATGAGCCGGCCTTTTTATCTTACGCATTACCCGGTGCCTTTACCTGATCCATTCAGTAAAAGTTTGAGTAAAGATTTGTTAGTCTCCGATTTTGCATCTTTGTTCATTCAATATTTCGTCATGGATTGATGGGTGTATTCAGCCCTGGCTTAATAGAAGATTGAAGATCTTTCATTTTATGAACACTACCGACAGCCTTTAGGGCGAAGCCATACTTTTTATTGGAAATATCTTACTCCATTGTCATACCAAATCAATCCGCCATCACTGTCTTTATGGATACAACGAGGGTAGTCATAATAGTTAGGTTTAATCAGCCAGGCCTTATAAACTGTTACATCATTATTGCTGTCCTGTTTTTTGTAATAGCCAAATTCGGCTCTCAGGCAAGTGTCTTTAAAATGATATCCTAATTGTTCAAACCTTTCTGCGTCTTCTATAAATAGCTTTCTCACCTGTCCTAATTGTAAGGAGGGATCTGTATCTAATGTTATTGTAGTTGACGTATCGCCACCAATGTAGTGAATAGCATCATTATAAAAAAGGAAAAGTGCATTATCATTGAGAATTCTAAGTCCATTGACGTAGTGATCAGCAAGTATTTGTTTCGCATCGATCTTAGAATATGGTGGATAATAAGTTTGAAAAGAGTCCTCCCGAAATCTGTAAAATCTATAATTCTGATTGACAATCCCATTTGACTGAAAAAGATTGTCGACAATTATTTTTTCTGATGAACTAATAGTATGTGCATTAACCGGGATATATATTCTTGCAATACATCCGGTGTCGAATCCTAACTGATTTGAGGTAACATCATCTTTTTTACATGATGAAATTGTCAATAAGATTACAGCTAGAATAACAGGAATATTTCTCATAAAACCCGTTTCAAATTTTGATGGCATTTATTCCCAGGTAACGGATGTTCTCCTTTCAACCCGTAACGGAGGAAATACAATTTTATTTTATTGGGGAGAATAAAACTCTTTTCAATATGCACTTACGCAATTAGCGCCATAAAGAACGGAAGACATTTTGCTTAGCAACACAAGTAATCCTTTAATTAAACCAAACTGCATATCCTTGTCGTCGCAGATCCCAGGCAAGCTTTGCCTCCATTAAAAGAGCTTGTTGCCGTGTCATTGGTTTCAAATTGATATCGTCATAAAGACTTGGACGCAGATACGATCCATATTTCTGAACGATATAGGCTGATAGTTTATGACCTTTCCTATTTACGTATCCGGTCTTATGTTGCTTTAATCGTTCGGCTGGGGTCTTGCTTGTCATCCCAACATACAAACATTCTAACACTCCGTTAAATTGAGGATTGGCCGCCCTGAATCGCCAGTTTTCGGTAAATACCCTTTTAGATAGTTCAACAACATAAACCCGGTATATCAATCGTGCCAATGAATTTTGTTTTTGTTGAATGCAAATTAATTCCAAAGAGAGAAATGTTATTCAAGACAAGATCTTTTTCTTTCTTCTTGTTGACCCGGCTATAACGAATGCAATTCCGCTATATGCGAGTGCAATAAATGCACTGGTAATTTCACTTCCCATGTAAGCAATAGGAGAAACCATTATTCTGGGGATGTGAAGAACAATAAACCAAATAAAGATCATTATACCTAAAAGAGTAGCCGCGGGACCTGGCTTGATCTTTAAAATGATCGCAAGGCCGGAACCAATTAATGCGGTACCTGCAAGATAAGTCCAGAACAAACGGTTGGGCACCCACGATGGAACATAGTCTGCTACATCTTTTGCATATAGAAAATGAAGAATACCGAAACAGATGATCGGTATAGAAAACAAAATAGGCCCCAAGGATATTAGCTTTCCTAAAGATCTGTAAAGGAAGGTTTCATTTTTTTCAGAAAAGCAACCAGCTATAACAAATGCCCCACTGGAAAATGCCAATTCTTTCTCTGCATTTTCCCATTGCACCAAATGCATATATCTGGAGCTGTCCATGAATTGATACGGGATATAATAAAAACAAAATAGCAGGAGAAGCACAGTTCCAGACAAGAGCGAAACGTGCCTTACTTTTTTCTTAAAGACAATGCATGCTCCAGCCAAAACAAGCATGATCCCAAAAATATAAGCGATGATCGAAAGGCCGGGGATCCAATTGTGTTTTGGAGGTATTAGCCAATAAGGAAAATCATGATAATAAATTACCTGAGATCCGGTCTCTGTCATAGCTAAGCCATAAAAAATACGACCTGTGTTAGATAGATTTCCCATGTGCCAAAATAAAGAAAGCAAATTAATAGCCTCTAAGATCTGCTATTTTATTATCCTCAGAAAAATAAATGGCGAGATAATGAGTTTCATTTCTCAGTCTTATTTTGTAATAATTTATTTTTTTAACCTGCACCCCGTTTCGTTCATATTTGGTTCTGATTATATCTGAAGCAATAAAATCGAGCCCAGGTTTAACTGAGGATGCGAAAATAATTTTTGTGATGGGATTGATCCTTTGTATAAAATTTTCTGTTACAAGTGAACGATCATAGTTGCCAGTTCCTAAGCTTTCCAGGAAGGATGAAATCTTTTTATTCATAGCAGTGTCCTCGTTTTTTGATCTTTGCATTTGATCTATGCCTTTTAATGCAGGAATAAAAAAACCGGCAATGTTGTAACCGATCCATGAAACATTTGTTGGGTTCAAATTAGTAAGCACAACAACAGCCAGGTCTTCTTCCGGGAAACGGGAAAAACTGGCCGTATACCCATTGATAAAAGAGCCTCCGTGTAGCACTTCTTTGTATCCGCGATGATCTACCAATCCCCAACCCAATCCATAATTAGCACCCAAAATACCCATCGCTTCAAGACCGGTTTTTAGTTTGGATGGTGTCCACATCAATTCGAGAGTAGGTCTATCTAAGATCGTCGCATGGTCCTGTGCAAGACTCCATCGGGCAAGGTCGTTTGCTGTAGTGAGTATACCCATGTCGCCCATTTTAGAAAAAAAATTGCTGACGTAAATGCCATTGATGAATCTGTTGTTATAGTCCTCATCCAGTAAATAACCGCTCGCACGGTTGGGGATCACCTCATGAATATCTGTATACCTTGTTTCTTTCATTCCAGCCGGTTCAAAAATTCTTTCTTTCATAAAATCGCCAATGGGTTTTCCTGTCAGTTTATGAATAATAAAACCAAGCAAAACAAAATTTGAATTACTATAAGCCCAGCGTTCACCGGGTTGAAAATTCAGCGGGACAGTAGTCGCCATTCGAATAAACTGTGCTTCTGTTATTTCCTGCTTACGATCTTTTTCAATAAAAGAGTAACCAGGAAAATCATGGGCATAATCTTTTATGCCGGAAGTATGTGAGAGCAAGTGTCTAATGGTAATGTTATTCCAGCTAGATGGTAAAGAATCAAGATATTTATTGATGGGATCATCAATAGAAAGTTTTCCATCTTTCCGCAGCAGCATAATTGCTGTTGC
>DASYQG010000523.1:0-4078 GCA_036005825.1 Chitinophagaceae bacterium
CCAAAAGACGGAATGACACAAGTGTATCGTGATATGATCCTTTGGGCCGATATTGTTTTAGTAGCAACACCGATACGCTGGGGTAATCCATCGTCTCTTTATTTTAAAATGGCGGAACGATTGAATTGTGTACAAAACCAGATCACACTAAAAGATAAAGTGCTTATAAAAAATAAAGTGGCTTCATTTATTATTACCGGAGGGCAAGATAATATTCAGCAAGTGGCCGGACAAATGATGGTATTTTTCACTGAACTTGGTTTTACATTTCCCCCATTTAGTTTTTTGGGTTGGAGCCGCGGCTGGACCGCTGAAGACATGGATAAAAATGTTTTGCAATTTAAACGCAGTGAATATATTCAGCGTACCGCAAAAGAATTAGTGGATAATTGTATTGAAACGCTGAGCCAGGTAAAACATATACATCATGAAAATATGAAAGCCCCGACTCCACATAAACAAGATTCGCTTACTGCTGACCTTATAAACCCCGATATGAATATGTAATAATTTTATTAATTGGACAAACGGTTAAGGTTTGCTTTGATCATTTATTAGTTTGGTATTTAAATAAACATTTATGAGAAGATCTCTTCCGCTCATTCTAATTATTCTTTTTATTACTTTCTCTGTGCAATCGCAGGAAAAGATGGATTTTGAAAAATATAACCCTACTTCAACACTTGTAGTGCCCGAACATAAATTAACAAAGGCAAAGTTCCCTTTTATTGATGTACATAATCACCAGGAATCAATGCCATCGATGGATCTTTCAACTCTTACCAAAGAAATGGACAAACTTAATATGGCTGTAATGGTAAATCTGAGTGGGCGAAGCGGTAATAGTATCGTGCAATCTGAAAAAAACATCAAAGACCATTATCCTAAACGTTTTATTGTTTTTGCCAATGTTGATTTCAGCGGCGTCGGCCAAGATGGTTGGGGAGAAAAAGCTGCAAAGCAATTGGAGCAAGATGTAAAGAACGGGGCTAACGGTTTAAAAGTTTTTAAAAATCTTGGTTTATCTGCAAGAGATATAAATGGCAAACTTATTCCTATTGATGATCCGCGTCTTGATCCTGTTTGGGATAAAGCAGGTGAGTTAAAAATCCCTGTTCTTATTCATACGGCCGACCCAAAACCATTTTGGGACCCGATGGATGAAAAAAATGAACGTTGGCTAGAATTGGCAACACATGACAGGCGCAAAAGAAGTGATACTGATCCTGCACCATGGCAACAGTTGATCGATGAACAACATCGTATGTTTAAGAAACATCCAAAGACAATTTTTATCAATGCACATTTTGGCTGGTATGCGAATGACTTAACCCGACTTGGAAAATTACTTGATGAAATTCCAAATATGAATATTGAATTTGGAGCAGTGATCGCTGAATTAGGAAGACAGCCAAGAGCGGCTAAAAAATTTTTTGAAAAATACCAGGACCGAATTTTATTTGGCAAGGACAGTTGGGCGCCGGAAGAATACACAACCTACTTCCGGGTATTGGAAACAGAAGACGAATATTTTCCTTATCATAAAAAATATCATGCCTTCTGGGCTATGTATGGAATGGGTTTGCCTGACTTTATTTTGAAAAAAATATATTATAAGAATGCATTGCGTATTATTCCCAACATTGATAAATCTCAGTTCCCTGATTAAATGAAAAAAGATATTTCGAACAGAGAAGACTTGTTAAAACTTCTTACTCTTTTTTATAACAAACTCTTAGCCGATAGGTCTATCAGCTATTTGTTTACCGATATTGCAAAGATTGACCTTCCCCACCACCTGGATATATTGGTAAATTTCTGGGACAGTGTTCTATTTCAAAATGATGTTTATCGGAAAAATGCGATGCAGCCGCATTTGATATTGCACCAACGATCGCCTCTTCAAAAAGATCATTTTAAAACATGGCTTACGTATTTTAACGAATCGGTAGATGAGTTGTTTGAAGGAGAAAAAGCATTTCTTGCTAAAGAAAGAGCCTTGAGTATAGCTACTGTAATGCAATTAAAGATCAGCCAGTTGAGTTAGACTTTCTGCATGGCGAAGCAAACCATAATTTATTCCATAAAATTTACCGGGCTTTTTTTAAATTTTTTCTTTTTACTCTTTGTGTAATCCGGCAAGCGACTACATCCTTTAAGCAAATGAATGCTTATGCAGCGACTATCATTTGCTTTAGACCCCCGGTATTTCCAGGTAATTTTCCAGGCCATCTTTCTTAGTTATGGCATTTTTTTTCTTCAATGGAATGCCGATTGGCAACATTATATCATCAGCATTGGCGGCTGTTTATTATTTCAGTATGCAGCCGATTCAATTAAGGCAAAAAGGTTCTTAAAACCCAATGAATTTGACCGATGGGGCTTCAGCGTACTTATCAGCGCCATGAGTTTGTGTCTTTTATTAAAAACAAATGATTGGTATGTGAGTTTGCTTGCCTCTTTCTTAACTGTTGCTTCAAAGTATGTTTTACGTTTTAATAAGAAACATATTTTTAATCCTTCTGCGTTTGGAATTGTTGCAACAATTCTTCTTACAAAAGATGCATGGTTGAGTCCGGGCCAATGGGGAAGCAATGCTGTGATCTTTTTCGGAGTAATTACATTCGGAACAATTGTAGTGACAAGAGTACAGAAGCTGGATATTAGTCTTGCATTTCTGCTAACATTTATTGGTTTGCTTTACTGGCGGCAGGTTTATGTGCTTGGATGGCCAATGGATCATTTCATTCACTCATTTAGTACAGGCAGTTTATTACTCTTCACATTTTTCATGATCAGCGATCCGAGAACTTCACCTAATCATCCAGTTGCAAGGATCATCTGGGCTGTTCTGATCGCCGCAGTTTCATTTTATCTCACCGCTTTTAAATGGAAATACAATACTATAATCTGGGTACTTGTAGCCGCAGCTCCATTAGTGCCCTTATTTGACAGGATCTTTAAAGCAAAAGAATTTCACTGGACCTCATCAATCATACAATTCAATTTTATTAATAAATTAAAACAAGTAGTCATGAAGCCAATAATGAAAAAAGGTGCTGCAATGGTCTTATTGTTAGCAATGATAACCCATGAAGCTGTTGCCTTCTGCGGATTTTATGTAAGCAAGGCAGATGGTACATTAAAAAACAAAACATCACAGGTTATTCTTGTGAGAGATGGCAACCGAAATGTAATAACTATGTACAATGATTTTAAAGGAAATCTAAAAGATTTTGCGATGGTGGTGCCGGTACCAGTTGTATTGGCCAAAAAGGATATTAAAGTTGTGGATCAATCTATTTTTAATACCCTAAATGAATACAGCAAACCGAGATTAGTAGAATATTATGATCAAAATCCATGCAACCAATATGACAATCTTCAGGAATATGCTTTAACAGGAAAAGCTCCGGGAGTGATGATAAGAGGAAACAAATCTCTTGCAAAGGAAGATAAAGATTTTGGAGTAAAAGTTGAGGCGAAATATCTTGTTGGCGAATATGATATTCTAATTCTTTCAGCAAAAGAATCCTCAGGTTTAAAAACATGGCTGGAAGAAAATGATTATAAAATCCCTGCTGGTGCAGAAGAAGTGTTGGAGCCTTATATCAAAAGCAATTTGAAATTTTTTGTCGTGAAAGTGAATGAAGCTGAAAAGAAAAAACTCCCTGGCAATTTTTTACGTCCAATACAGATCAGCTTTACCTCTCCAAAATTTATGCTGCCTATTCGTCTTGGTATGGCCAATGCCGATGGTGACCAGGATATGATCGTATATGCCTTTACAAAAAAAGGAAGAATAGAAACAACCAATTACAGAACTGTATCCCTGCCAACAGGAAAAAACATTCCGTTGTTTGTAAAAAATAATTTTGGAAACTTTTATGCTAATCTTTTCCAGAATCAATGGGATAAAGAAGGTAAGGCACTTGCCATGTTAGAATATGCGTGGGATGTGAGTCCGAAGAATTTTGTGAAATGCGATCCTTGCGTGGCAACTGCACCTTCGACACAGGATCTGGTACAGGCAGGCGTTTGGTGGCTCAATCGTGACTGGACAAATTATGACGATGTA
>DASYQG010000524.1:0-3352 GCA_036005825.1 Chitinophagaceae bacterium
TATACAACTACTACAAGATGGTTTGCAAAACAAGGAAATTGCTGCTAGACTTTTTATATCTCCCAAAACAGTAGGTCATCATATTTCCTCCATATTTTTTAAACTTGATGTAAACTCTCGTAGAAAAGCTGTGCAGGAAGCCAGCCGTCTTGAGATCATAAAATAGGTAATCATTTTAAACTTATAACATGAGAGATAGGCCGATGTTTTTCATTTCTATATTTTTTTTAACGATAGGTTATGGAACTGATAGAGAGGGATGATTTTTTATCAATGATGCAAAAGTCCTTTGATGAGGTCATAACAGGTGATGGTCATTGCATATTAATCAGTGGGGAAGCTGGTATTGGAAAGACTTCCCTGGTAAGAGCTTTTTCCAAGAAGAATAAAGATGATTGCCAAATATACTTTGGATCTTGTGATGCTTTATTTACGCCTCGGCCGCTTGCACCCATATATGATATTGCACTTCAGATCAGAGATGATAAATGGCATGCAGAAGACCGGTCCAACTTATTTGTCAAAATATTTCATGAATTAGAAAATCAAAAAAAGGCGACACTGATCATTGTGGAAGATATACACTGGGCTGATGAGGCAACTTTTGATTTTTTAAAATTTTTTATCCGGCGTATCACGAGACTGCATTGTCTGTTGCTCGTCACCTATCGCGAAAATGAAATTCACTCAACCCATCCGTTGAGAGCTGTATTAGGTCAGCTGCCTCCTGATTTTTTTACACGCTTGCAACTAACTCCATTGTCGAGAGGAGCAGTCGAAACAATGGCGGCAGAAAAAGGCTACAAAGGAAAAGATGTTTATGGTATTTCTGGCGGCAATCCTTTTTATGTAAATGAAATATTAGCCAGTTATAGTACCGGTATTCCCGACAACATAAAGGATTCCATATTATCTGTATATAACAGGCAAAATGAAAAAACCAAACAGGTGTGGCAAATATTATCTGTGATTCCTACAGGTTTGGAAGCTAAATATCTTGAAAAACTAGAGCCATACTATTCAGAAGCCATTCATGATAATCTTGATACAAAAATATTGATCAAGTATGGAGACATGATCTCCTTTAAACATGAATTATACCGAAGAACAATCGAGACATCACTATCTCCTATAACACGACGAAATATCAATAAACGAATGCTTGATATCCTCGTTGAAAGTGGTGGACAATCCAAAGAAATGGAACGAATTATTCATCACGCAAAAAATGCGAGCGAAAATGAAATAGTGGTGGAATATGCTCCATTGGCAGCCAGGCATGCAGCATTGGTAGGAGCACATATCGAAGCAGCGAGACTATTTCACACTGCAATTGAATATTACCAGGGAAAGGATAAGGATTTACTAGTCCATTTTTATGAATCCTATGCTTATGAGTGTTACCTGACCAACCAGATCAAAGAAGCGATTATTTTTTCCGAAAAATGTTTGCATCTGGTTAAACAAAAAAATGATCTCGAAAAACATGGGGCTTGTTTACGTTTTCTATCAAGACTTTGGTGGTTTGAAGGCAATACAAAAAAAGCTGAAACTTATGCCAAGCAGGCAATTGAAGTATTGGACAATCAACCTTCATCCAAAGCAAAGGCAATGGCACTAAGTAATATGTCGCAATTAAAAATGCTTTCAGATGAACGTGATGAATGCAGGCTTTGGGGCGAAAAGGCCATTGCCATGGCAAAAGAATTAGCTGACGAAGACACTCTTTCTCATGCCTTGAATAATGTGGGTATGGCACAAATGCGAGCTTATGCCTCCAGGCAAAAAGGTTTTGAATTGTTACAACAAAGTTTGGAAATCGCTTTGAAAAATTCTCATGAAGACAATGCTCTTCGTGCATATATCAACATGGGAAGCAATGCAGTGGTAATGAAAGATTTCTTATTTGCGAAAAAAATTTTGAATGAGGGAATTCAATATTGCGAAGAAAGGGATCTGGATCTCGGTACTCTCTACTTATTATCTTTCAAAGCGAGATTGTGCCTCGAAACAGGAGATTGGAACGAAGCTGAACGCATTTCAGCAGCCCTTATTAAAAATGATGACCAGCCGGCGGTTGTTAAAATAGGAGCTCTTTATGTTTTGGCAACAGTGAAAATGAGACGGGGCAGCGATGATGTACTTTCACTTTTGTTGGAAGCAAAAGAAAAGACATTGGAAACGATGGAGCCGCAACGAATTGTGCCTGTTATGTCCGCTTTGTTGGAACACGAATGGATAACGGGAAAGAGCCTCATTGAAAAGGCCGTTCTTGATGATGTTTTGAGTATGATTAAACAGCGAGGAAATATTAATGAGAATAGTGGATTTGCATTTTGGCTATTAAAAGTGAGAAACCAACAAGCACCCCTTCGTGAAATTTTTGAAGGATATACAACAGACAATCCAACATTGGCTGTGAAGGCAGCAAACTTATGGAAAAAATTAGGTTGTCCTTATGAAGAAGCACTTGCCTTATTCAACGGTGGTGATAATGACAAGAAAAAAGCCTTAGGAATAATTCAGAAGCTTGGGGCAGGTGCTATTTATGAAAAAATGAAATTTGAAATGCGAGCTTCGGGCATCAAAAGCATTCCGAGAGGTGTCAGAAAATCCACACAATCCAACCGGGCCAATCTAACTTCACGGGAACTGGACATTTTACAGTTGTTGAAAGCAGGCTTGCAAAACAAAGAAATTGCAGCTAAACTTTTTATATCTCCCAAAACAGTCGATCATCATATTTCCTCCATATTTTTTAAACTTGATGTTAACTCCCGCACAAAAGCTGTGCAGGAAGCAAGTCGTCTTGAGATCATAAAATAAGGTATTATTCTGCCACAAATAGGGAATAAATCTGAGATTAAACCGTGTTTGCATCTGCATCTTTGAGAAATGAAAATCAGACCTTATTCTCTGGCCTGCTTCCTCACATTATTTTTTAGAGCCAAACGTTGTATTGCACCAGATACAATAACTATCGACACCGGGAATATTACAAAACTTACTATTATAAGTTCGATTTGTTTATGACAAAAGCCGGAAAACTTCAAGCTATCTAATCCCAGGCAATGATCAACGCTTCTTTCTACTATATAATTAAAAAATAAAGATTATGAATTTTAGAAACCTGGTATTTGTATTAATACCGGCCTGTTTTTTTTCCTGCACTGGTCCGCGAAATATTTATAGCGCATCTCCATTTGTATCTCCGGTTCGCATGGATAAGGGAAACATAGCCTTAGAAGCAAACTACTTTACTCATACCAGGCAAACTAATAGAGATACCATCCCCGGGATCCATGACAATTGCATCGGGTTGAATATTTCACAGATGCTTACAGAAAGGTTG
>DASYQG010000525.1:0-5210 GCA_036005825.1 Chitinophagaceae bacterium
CATAAAATAAATTATACTTCTTCAGATAACGATGAGCAGCCTGCCAATTTTTGATATTGCCATTATCATTGCTTACCTGCTGGCGATGGTGGCGGTTGGTTTTTATTTTTCAAAACGAAATAAAAACAGTGTTCAGTTTACGAGTGCATCAGGAAAAATCCCGGGATGGGCGATTGGCTTATCGATCTATGCAACTTTTTTAAGCAGTAATACTTTTTTAGGAGTGCCCGGTAAATCCTTTGGGGGCAATTGGAATGCATTTGTATTTAGTATATCGATGCCGTTTGCTGCATGGGTGGCATCAAAATATTTTGTTCCATTCTACAGGAGCACCGGCGAGATATCTGCTTATACACATCTGGAAAAAAGATTTGGTACATGGGCAAGAACCTATGCAGTGATCTGTTTTTTACTCACACAGTTTGCCAGAATGGGTACTATCTTTTTCGGCATCGCCTTAAGCTTGCAGGCATTGACTGGTTTTTCGATGGCATCTATCATGATCGTAATGGGGATCTGCATTATTATTTATACTGTGCTCGGCGGAATGGAAGCCGTGATATGGACAGAAGTAGTGCAGGGAATTATCAAAACACTTGGCGCATTGCTGATCTTATTTTTGGTGATCAAAGAAATTCCTGGCGGATTCTCTAAAGTGATCGAGATCGCTAAAGCAGATAATAAATTAAGTCTTGGAAGTTACTCGTTCAATTTTACTGAATCTACTTTTTGGGTGATTCTGTTTTATGGGTTCTTTATCAACCTTAATAATTTTGGAATGGATCAAAATTATATTCAGCGTTATCATACTGCCAGATCGGTCAAACAAGCGAGCAAGTCGGTTTGGTTATGTGTGGCAATGTACGTGCCTGCGTCTTTATTATTCTTTATCATTGGCACATCATTATATGCATATTATAATGTGCACCCTGAATGGATCGACCCATCTACATTAAAAACATCTGACCAGGTGCTACCACATTTTATGGTAACAAAAGTGCCAACAGGTTTGGTGGGACTGATCGTTTCCGCCCTGTTATCAGCAGCAATGAGTACCATCAGTTCCAATATGAATGCATCCGCCACGGTGTTCACCATGGATATTTATAAAAAATATTTTAAGCCGGGTATGAATGATAAACAACAATTATATATTCTACATATCGCCACTGTTGTATTTGGATTAATTGGATTGGGAACCGGCCTTGCAATGATAGGAGCGAAGAGTTTACTTGATATTTGGTGGGAGTTGTCTGGAATTTTTGCCGGTGGTATGCTGGGTTTGTTTTTACTAGGATTAATTAGTCGTCAAACAAAAAATGCAGAGGCGCTGACTGCAACTATGGTTGGTGTTATTGTAATTCTATGGATGACGTTTTCTGATAGGTTAAGCGGTGAATATGCATTTTTAAGAAGCCCAATGCATAAAAATATGATCATTGTGATTGGGACGCTGACCATTTTTTTGGTAGGGTTGATATTGACAAAGCTCCGAGTCAAGAGAAATGTACCGGCGGGGGCATAAACAGTAAAATTTTACAGCATAATAGTGAAATTCTGCATTGTTAAAGATGACAAAACATTGAACATTTATACCTTCAAATTAGTGTGCTTTTATGTCTGATAAAAAATTTGTGCCGGTGATGATCACTCCTTTCAACCTGAAAGCAAAGGTTGACCTGGATGTTGTGAGTGTATTGATTGATTTTTACCAGGCTGCCGGTGTAAAAGGATTTTTTGCCAATTGTCTCAGCAGCGAGATGTTCAGTATCACCGAAGATGAAAGACTGGAGCTGACGAAACACATTGTTGAGTATGTAAATGGTCGAGTACCTATCGTAGCAACAGGTTCGTTTGGATTGACAATTGAAGATAAGGCTGAGTTTACAAAAAGAATTTATAATACAGGTGTAGATGCTGTGATCATGATCACTGGTCATTTTGCAAAAGTGGATGAAGATGATGACACATTGCTTCGCAATTTTGATAAGATGTTCCGGCTTACTGAAAATATTCCACTTGGGATGTATGAATGTCCTGCGCCTTATAAAAGAATTATCGGTCCGGATATTTTTAGAAAATTATTATCAGCTGACCGTATGGTTTATCATAAAGACACATCGATAACTCATGAAAATGTAAAAATGAAGCTGGATATACTAAAAGAAACCGGAAACAATCTTGAGTTCTATGATGCGCATACTCCGAATGCAATGTTCAGTATGCAACACGGCGCAAAAGGTATGTCATCAATTTCCGGAAATTTTTATCCGGAGATAATGGTTTGGATGACGGAGAATGCCAATGATCCATCAAAGCAAGAGCAAGTGGCATGGCTGCAGTCAGAATTAACAAGAGTTGATCCGTTGATCCATATTGCTTACCCGATGAGTGCAAAATATTTTTTGCAGAAAAGAGGATTGCCAGTCAGAACGATCAGTCGTGCTACTGCATTTCAATTAACTCCCGAACAAAGAAATGTGTTGGATAATATTCATGATAGCTTTTTGAACTGGTGCGAACGACTTGTTATCAAACCGGTCACTATTGAGAAACTTACATCTCATAACAAAGAATATTACCTGGTCAAATGATTTAATTAAGAACGATAATGCTTGCTGATCCTTTAAAAATATTTTTCCCGGGTAAGCTTGTCTTTGGTAATGGAACGTTAGCTCAATTACCCGAAGATGTGCTACAATTAAAGCCCTCTAAAGTTTTTATAGTTACGATCGAAGCTCTGAAGTCTGCAATCAGCGAATTTGTAAACACACTTGAAAAAAATAAAATAGAAGTCTTACCGGATACGTCAATTATCGCAGAACCGTCTTTTAGTGATTTTGAAAAACTGATGAAGAAGATAAACCCCTTTAATCCTGATGTGGTGATTGGTATTGGCGGCGGCAGTGTATTGGATATTGCTAAACTAGTAGCTGCTCAATTGGATAATGAACAAGTATTAAGAGATTATGTAGGTATTGGTTTATTAAAAAGCAGAAAGAAGAAATTGATCTGTGTACCTGCAACCTCCGGTACGGGCAGTGAAGTTTCACCCAACGCAATTCTTGTTGATGATGCCGATAATCAAAAGAAAGGGATCATTAGCCCTTTTCTTGTTCCCGATATTGTTTATGTTGACCCCTTACTTACTATATCTGTTCCTCCTGCAATTACTGCTGCAACCGGACTCGACGCTTTAACCCATTGTCTCGAAGCCTACACAAACAAGTTTGCTCAACCATTTGTTGATATGTATGCTTATGAAGGCATGCGATTGATCGCTGCAAATATTGTAACAGCTGTTAAAGATGGAAGCAATATGGAAGCAAGAGAAAAAGTTGCAATGGGAAGTTTATTGGGTGGCTTTTGTCTAGGCCCGGTAAATACAGCCGGCGTACATGCTTTATCTTATCCATTGGGAAGCATGTTTCATTTAGCACATGGTTTATCCAATGCGTTATTGTTGCCTTATGTGATGGAATACAATATTCCTGCAGCGACCAGGAAATATGCTGATGTTGCTATCGCTTTAGGTTGCGAACGGCAAGCGGATGATAGATCAACAGCATGTGCTGGAGTCAGGAAAATAAAAGAGTTGATAAAAGCTTGTGGGATCCCCGCAACCTTAAAAGAAGTGAATGTGCCTGAATCAGCAATTCCACTAATAGCGGCTGATGCCATGAAGATCCAACGACTTTTAAAAAATAATCCTAGATTGATCGAAGAAAAAGATGCCATTGAAATTTATAAAGCTGCTTACCAATGAAAAAGAATAAAAAATATTATGGTGTGATCATACCAGCGGTTACACCGCTTACTGCAGATCATAAACTGGATAAACCTGCTGTCAAAAAGATATTTGATAGCTTTTACAAGTATAATGTCTCTCCATTTATATTAGGGACAACTGGTGAGTCGGCATCCTTGCCTGCTGAGTTAAAAACTGAATACATAAAGGAAGCAGGTAAAAATAAAAAACCGGGAACAGTTTTATATGCAGGTATTTCTTCTAATGTATTAAGTGAATCAGTAGAATTCTCAAAACTTTGTGCAGATAATGGAGTGGATGCGGTTGCCGCTACACTGCCTTATTATTTCCCCCTGACCGAAAGCCAGATGAAAAAACATTTTGAGTACTTAGCCAATAATATTCCGTTACCATTGATCATTTATAATATTCCTGCCACTATTCACATGAGCATTCCTTTGCCGATCATAGATGAATTAAGTCATCATCCAAATGTTATTGCAACCAAAGATTCAGAAAGAAATGAAGAAAGATTGAAACAATCATTAGAGTTATGGAAAGACCGTGATGACTTCGGGCATTTCCTTGGCTGGTCTGCAAAATCTGTGGAAGCATTGATCAATGGGAGTGATGGTTTGATACCCAGCACTGGAAATATTATCCCTGAAATTTATTCAGAAATGTTAGAAGCAGTGGAATCTGGTGATCACCAGAAAGCTTATGAAATGCAAAAGCTAAGTGATATATATGGAAGTGTCTATCAAAGTGGAAGAACATTAGGCGAAAGTATATGGGCATTGAAATTACTGATGAAAGAAAAAGGTTTGTGTGAAGCAGTGGTGATGCCGCCATTACAATCATCGTCAAAAGAAGAAGAAACAAAATTAATTCAAGCAATGAAAGAATTAAAGGATAAAGTAGCATGAGTTTACCAATTATCGCAATTACAATGGGTGACCCGGCTAGCATTGGGCCGGAGATAGCAGTAAAAGCATTGCAGGAAAGATCAATTCATGAAATATGCAAACCGCTTTTAGTGGGTGATGCAAAAGTATTTGAGCAGATCATCAGTAAATTAAAGTTGAATGTTAGAGTAAATGCTGTCAGCAAAGTTGCTGATGCAAAATTTGAATTGGGAACAATTGATGTATTCGATCTGAATATTACGGATATCAATAAACTGCGATTCGGAAAAATTGATGCAATGTGTGGCGAAGCCAGTTTCCAGGCTGTGAAAAAAGCAATTGAACTGGCAATGGCAAAAGAAGTAGATGCAACTGTCACCGGGCCCATCAATAAAAAATCAATTAACGAAGCTGGTCATCATTTCGCCGGGCATACAGAGATCTATGCACATTTTACCGGTACAAAAAAGTATGCAATGCTACTGGTGGAAGATAATATCAATGTGATCCATGTAAGCACCCATGTATCCTTGCGACAAGCAGTTGACCTTGTAAAA
>DASYQG010000526.1:0-5924 GCA_036005825.1 Chitinophagaceae bacterium
CTAAACATTTTTTTATCGACTAATGAATAGAATTCTTTCATGGTTTCAATCGCCTGGACGCCGGTTTCCACATCTATCACCTCATCCAAATTCTGAAAAGGCTCTTTCCCATGTGCAATACAGAAAGTATAAAAGTTCATCAGCAGATCAATAGGGATAGCAGGCACTGCAACCTTACCAGTTTTTGCTAAAGCAAGAACATCTTCCCAAGTTTGTGGAAGAGTAATTTTATTTTTTTCCATTAGATCTTTCCGATAACTCGCCGCGGGGGCAGCTGCATCAATTGCCAACGCCCATTGAGAATTTTTATAATTATAACTGGGATGAGAATAACCAACTGAGTTTATCAATTGATCCTCTAAATATTCTTTTGGCAGATACTCATTCAGTGGCAATACACATTTAGTTGCAGCTGCACATCCAACCCATGGATGATCAATAATGAGAAGGTCATATTCTTCAGTTAATTTTTCGATTGGGAAATCAGCAAACTCCTGCAATGTCCTTTTCTTCCATTTGATCTCTACGCCAGGATGCAATTCAGCATAACGCTGGGAGGCAGCTAACAAAGGAGTAATCCCTCTGCTGTGCCCCCACGTTATGCCATTTAAAACTGCTGTAGACATTCTTTAATTCATTTAATTCTTTTTTCTGCGAGGTAAATATGTTCACATACCATCACCAACTCATTGTTTTGATTAAACGTTTCAACCTGTTCGGTTATCAAACCAAGGCCCGGCTTTTTATGATCTTTCTTTTCTTTAATTTTTGTAATTACATAAATTGTATCGTCAATAAACACTGGCTTTACAAAACGTATCCGATCAAATCCATAGGTCATGCTCACTTCATTGATAACATCAGCAGTCAATCCGATTGCTACAGTTAATACCAATGTGCCATGTGCCATTCTTTTTTTGAAGGGCTGAGTTTTGCACCATTCCGCGTCCATGTGATGGGGAAAATAATCACCTGATTCCTCAGCATGGAGATCAATATCCGCTCCGGTGATCATGCGTTTCGCTGTTGTGCGACCTTCATTCAGCTCAAAATCTTCAAAGAATTTTTTAATGGTTGTTGATGTTGACGGGTTCATCATTTTCTTAATTGTACCGGGAGTTAGCTATCGGATTGGTCGTTAGGATTGCTGCTGAGATGACCAAATGGAGACAAAGGCAATTAATTTCTCAAATGGCATTGATCAGAACATACACAATCGCATTGACCGGTTTTATTGATACTTAAAACCCGGTTTTTCAAAGTAGAAAATTAGTTCGGATGCAAAGGGCATTCAATGCCAGGTTTTACTATAATGATGGAACATTTTACTATCACTGATTGCAACGCTTATCACCGGCTCTATTGATGTTTTAATCATTTTAAAATCGTTATGAAATCTGCAAAAACTTCATCAGGAATGATGAGGTTTATTTTTAGATTAATTTTTATAACTAATCAAATAGCTCTTTACCAGTTTTCCCCATTCCTTAATTTCTCCTTCTTTCCAGTTACCATCTGAAGCCGCGGACTTTTCAAGCACTGAGCAGGTTTCTTTTTTATCGGATACTGACCATCCGATCCAACTCAATTTATTTTCATTCATCCAGTCAACAAATGTTTTCCATTCGTTATTGTCTAATGGTCCATCACCCGTGGCTTCCATACCGGCACATTCGGAAATAAAAACAGGCAAGCCTTTTCTAATTGCTTCGTCGGTGCGATCACGCAACCATTTCTTGTGTGTGCCAGCATAAAAATGCATTGTGTACATCAGGTTATCGTAACCTTTTATTGGATCTGCTGCGGCCACGTGTACATCCTGGCTCCAATGCGGTGAACCCACTAAAATAATATTATCAGGATCATTTGCCCGGATCGCTTTGATCACTGCCTCAGAATATGCTTTTACTTCGGGCCATGTTTCACGATCTGGTTCGTTGTATATTTCATAAATGACATTAGCATTATTTCCATATTGCTTTGACATCATTGAAAAGAATTCCACCGCTTCCTTTTGATGAATGTTATGATCGTGCCAGTCAATGATCACATACACATTTTCTTTGATACAGGCCTCGATCACATTCGTTATTAATTCTAATGATCTTTTGGGATTTTTTAAATAACCACTATCAGGTTCTATTCCCATGGCAGCACGAATTACGGTGCAATTCCATTTTGTCGCTAATTCATGTACAGCATCCGCATTATAAAATCTTGGCCACCAATTGTGCCAGCCAAAGCTCATTCCATGTAAGACAACATCATTCCCTTTTGCATCAACCAATGTTGTTCCCTTTACTTTTAATTGCCCGTGAAGCTTTACAATTTGTGAATTAGAAGTAAAAAAAAGTATCACTAAAAACAGGATATTAAAAACTGTTCTCATTTTTTGTAAATATTTTTAAGATCGTTCTCAAATAGAGTGTAAGGGTCTTTATAGAATTTTATAAAATCAGGTTCACTTACATGTCCCGGAAATGGCGCATAATAATGTGTAGGGCTTTTTGTATCATTTCGCCAAACTAATACATAGGTCAACTTTAATTTTTCTTTCTTTAAAGACTTTAGCAATATTTCGGTCCACCAGGTTGTATTAGGAATAGATTCCAAACCTGTTTCTGTAAACGCTGCCAGCTTACCGGCTTTCTCTGCATAATCAGAAACTATTTTTAATTTTTTTATACCGGCATCAAGATCATATTTTCCATCTCTGCCCCAATCACCATAATTATCGATGCCCACCATATCGACCCATTCATCACCGGGATATCTTTCGAGATATTGGTCTTCTGTCAAGAATCTATTATCCGGAGAAAAAGCATAAATAAAATTGTGAACATGTAATGAATCTCTCAAATAAGAAACTGTAAACCTCCATAATGTTTTAAATTCATCGATAGTGCAATGAGCCCTACCCCACCAAAACCAATCCCCATCAAATTCATGATAAGGACGAAAGATCATTGGCACCAACTTACCATCTTTTCCCTTTGTTGAATTTGCAAGACTTGCGACTGTACGAAGAATACTTTTATATATCTCATGATATGAGCCGCCGGGTATAATAAGCTTTACAGCAGGTTTCGAAACTGTATCAACCCAGTAAAAACCACCACCTGAAGCAGGATTAATAAAATGCCACGAGATAGTTGTAACTCCACCACGATTATAAGTATCCGCAATTGTTTTTTCCAGTTCTTTTTTTGTTTGTTGAACCAAACTGTCTGGTCTTCCACTTAAGCCACTGAAATCAACACCTATGACTGCAGGATGAGAACCCGTTACTGACTTTACATCACTGCGGTTTTCATCACCATACCATCCATGACCATACTCTGTTGCATGCTGATGACCAAAAAGAATATATTTTTCGGCTAACTTTTTAAGGTTCTGATGTAAAGCTTTTGTTTCTTTTGTTGCTTTCGCATCAATTAATGCTGAAGCCTTCTGTGTAAAGCTGTATTTCGAAAAAAAGAATAGAATGAAGATCATTAAATAATATCGACACATAATTTTATTTCTTTTCGATAACAAGATAAACTGCTCCTCTTGCTGGTATGCTTACAGCGATCCCATCGGCTGTAGATGTTTTATAAGGACTGATAGTTTTATATCCCGATGGGCCGCCGGATGCATAGGAAGATGCACTGCCATTTATCAAAACATTTCTTGAGAACTCCCCATTATCCGTACCTCCATTCAATTTATAGTAATAAAAATTATTTCCCTTTTTAAAATTATTCACCACTACTTGTATGGTAGCTGCCGAAGAAGATTTGTTTATTAGTGCCACAGCCGTTTCACCGGAGGTAAACGACGACGCATAGCTCACAATTGAAGATGCAGTTGATGCAGAATAGACCAACCTGTCACCAAGCATTTTTTCAAAAAAATACATATAATAATAAACAGGTCGTGGATTCCATTTTGGCACAGCATCCGGCTCATCTCCAATATTAAACATGCCATGATCATTCCCATTTTCCCATCCATTTGCAAGATCCCATCTTGCTGTCATTCCAATTTTATTTTTCAATGCTTCGCCTATCACCATTACTCCGTGAAGTCCGTTCACATTACTAACCTGTTGCTTTGATCCGAGTGATGTAATATTATATTCTCCCAAAATGACCGGCTTATGTGCAATGCCGGCATTTGTCAATGATTGTTTTACATAGTTCATCATTGTTTGTGTTACGCTTTCTGGTGTAGCCAATATTATATCTGCATTTGCATTTGTTTGATAAGGTGTGTAATAGTTATGAACGATATAAAAATCGGGAGACGTACCGGCACCTGTAAAAAGACCAGTGTTCCAATTTGCAGCGGTAGGCGTCCACCAGCTTTGCGGAGCAGATTCACTCATAACAGCACCAATGAAAATTGTTTTTCCAATATCTTGTGCTGCTTTACGCATACTGTCTGCAAATATTTTAAAGTGTTGCCCATATAATAATCCTGATAAATATTCAGGTTGTCCATCCTGGTTGTTAGCAATATTTATTCTGTAACCAGCTTCCCAATCCCCAAAATTTTCATTCCCCACTTCCCAGTATTTTGTGCGGCCATTATCATACCGTACCCAGTCAGCAGCAAGATGCGCAGCTTTTGCAGCAGGATTAGTACCGGTACCATAACGTGCATATCCATAATTCACCGTGATCATTCCTTTATTATTTGTTTGCTGAAGCATGTTATAATAATTATCTACAGAACATGTCCAGTTTGCCGAGTTCGTACCAAACCAATATCCGGCAGCAGCAGTGCTACCATTTGCTTGTACAAGGTTTGCAGGTGCATTTGCAGGCGGCGTATTTACCGGCGAATTCCAAAAGAAAACATCACTTAAACTGCCACCGGGAAAACGAATAATATGTGGATGCAAGGTTGTCAAATGATCGATCAATGAAGGTTCAGTAACCATTTGCGTCATCCATATATTAGCGTTATTACCTGCTATCGATCTTGGAATTTTTGTTATTACATTACTTCTGTCAATAGTTACAGTAGAAATTACACCAGTTGGCAACGGTGCTGATGTGAAAGTAGAAGGTATTGTAAAATTTTTCGGTTCCCAATCATCCATAAAAAATCCGATCGTTAGCGCTAATGTTGGATCAACCTGTGGATTAACCGTTGTTGTATCTATTGGATTAGGAAGCGGTCCTGGTGTGTTTTTTTTGCTACAAGCAGAAAAAATAATAATTATAAAATAAACACTGGCTATAAAACCGATCCTTGCATTTGTCCTTATAGGTAATCTATTTATTATATGTGCTAAGAATATTTTCATTCCCTTGATAATTAGTTGCAGGCCGAAGAATCGGCCCGCAACATGAGTCAGCCAAACTGACTGCTTGCTAGTAAAGTAAAAGCCCGACCCAAAATTCTATAACCTGAGGCGGGCTCATCAGTAATTTTTATTTCTTCTTATGTCCGACAACAGACAGATCGCTGTTTTCTTATATTATTAAATGCTTTACCTATCTGAAACCAACATGGTCAATATGAAGAGTGCCACCCCAACCCGCAGACTGAAGAACTATTTCACCAATTGTAGCAGGACTTCCCAAACTTGAAAGTGGTAAGCTAAATGTTGTCCAGGCCCCTTCGACAACTGTTACCTGGGGAGGAGTACTATAGTTACCATTGATAACAACATTCAATTTTTTTCCATTGGTTCCCGTCTCACCAAATACAGAAAACTCCAGTAAAGTATATCCTGTTGTTGAAGCAGCTGTACCTGCATGGAAAGTAGTACCCTGATATCCACCTGCAGCATATACTGATTTAATAGATTTTGTTCCCTGCCGAACATTTGCTGTGCTATTAAAATCATGTGAAGTTGTATAAGACCAATCCTGGAAAGTATTTTGTAATGCATCCGTATAAATAGCAAATGGGAAATCAGCCAATGGAGG
>DASYQG010000527.1:0-2515 GCA_036005825.1 Chitinophagaceae bacterium
AAGCATCACAATCTTTCAACATTTCCTGGAAAACTATCATTTCCTTTGATCTTTTATCCCAATCAATAAGTTTCTGCGCAAGATGTTTGATCAGCACCTCATCTTTTGAGGAAGGCTTAATGATGGCTTTATGGCCAGATATAAAAACACACAGGAAATCATGGAAGCCAACCAGCGGGATATTACCGGCCATTACAATACCGATCTTTTTTGGAGCAACTGTTTCAATTTTATAGGCTGACGTCCAACTTTCCAGCTTTTTCTTATCCAGAAAATGCTTCGCTAAATTTCCTGCTGCTATATCAATGAATTCTGACGTAAACCATGGATTTATCAAACTTACCCTTTGTTTTGTTTCCAGCCATTCCGGTGAATCTGATAAAATATATTGGCCAAGTCGGGTAACCAGGTCAATTCTCATTTGTAAATTCATTTCGGCAATCTATATTTGTCGGGCAAAAGTAATTCTCAACCCGTTAATAAAAATTTTATGGCTATTAAGATTACAGAAGAATGTATCAACTGCGGCGCCTGCGAACCAGAATGCCCGAATAATGCAATTTATGAAGGTGGTGTTGAATGGGCACTTTCTGATGGGACCACGGTAAAAGGCACATTCACACTAATGGATGGCACTACGCTGGATGCAGATCAGAAAAATCCCCCGGTTGCTACTGATATTTATTATATAGTTCCTAATAAATGTACGGAATGCCAGGGATTTCATGAAGAGCCTCAGTGTGCATCTGTTTGTCCCGTTGATTGCTGTGTGCCGGATGAAATGTATAAGGAAACAGTTGATGAATTATTGGCTAAAAAAGACAAACTCCATATTTAATTTAGTGCTGATGATGTGGAAAAGATTTCAACCTATTTGATGGGAAGTGCTTTTTAATCATTTAACTTTAGTTCACAATAAAAAAGCGGCAAGTGAGCTGCGAAATCAGGCGGGTGATATGTTCCGCTGTAAAAAGGTGAAGGGAGAACATCCTTCACCTTTCTTATTTAAAACCATGTTATAATATTCTTTTTTCTGCTGTTTAGTTTTTATTACAGCATTTTTTCTTCAATATTTGTAACTGTAAATCACCTGGAACCACACATGAAAAAGAACATTGCCCTCGTAACCGGCGGATTTTCCGGCGAAGCAGCTATATCCTATAAATCGGCTACTACCATTGATAAACATCTTGACAGGGAGAGGTTCAATGTTTATAAGATTGATATCAACCCTCTGGGATGGTTTTTTGAATCCGCCGATGGTAAGAAAAATGAGGTCAACAAGAATGATTTCTCTATTGAAACGGGCAATGGAACAATAAAGTTTGATGCGGTTTTTATTGGTATGCACGGTACACCCGGCGAGGATGGAAAATTGCAGGGTTATTTTGATACATTAAAGATCCCTTATACAAGTTGCGATGCGGCTTCTTCTGCGATCACATTTAATAAAAGATATACGGTGGCTGTAGCTGCCATGGCAGGTATTCATGTTTCAAGGTCATATCATTTGTTCAAGCATACTCCTTTTGAACTGGACCAGATCATTGATGGACTATCTTTTCCTGTATTTGTAAAACCAAACAATGGCGGCAGCAGCATAGGCATGAGCAAAGTGCACGAATCCAAAGAATTGGAAGCTGCAATTCAAAAAGCATTTAAAGAGGATGACCAGGTATTGGTGGAGCAAATGATCAAAGGAAGAGAGTTTACAATCGGCGTGTTTAAAACAAAGGGAAATATCGTTGCACTGCCTATAACCGAGGTGATCAGCAAAAAAGATTTTTTTGATTACGAAGCAAAATACCAGGGGGCATCCACAGAAGTAACGCCTGCCGAATTGGACGAAGCTGCAGCAGATAAAATAAGAGATACAGCAAAAAAGATCTATGCCGTATTTAATTGCAGGGGCGTTGTAAGAATTGATTTTATTTTGGAGGAAAGCAGTGGATATCCTTATATGCTTGAAATAAATACAATACCCGGGCAAAGTGATGCAAGCATAGTGCCGCAACAGGTAAAAGCTATGGGATGGAGTTTAAAAGAATTTTATACAAAATTGGTGGAAGAGTGTTTTAATCACTAATCTTGAAGTAAGAAATTTTGAAATTCCCGTTTTAAAGTTTCTAAATTAAATAAATCCAATGTTTCAATTTATTACGAAAAGATCGATTTGGATAAACCTCCTGGCAGGGTTGCTCCTGATGGTATTGTTATTATTTATACTCTCTACCTGTCTCGGACCATTGACTCGACATGGTAAAAACAAAACAGTTCCCAATGTGGTGGGTAAATCTTTTGAAGAAGCAACAAAGATACTTTCCAATAGCGGTTTCGATGTAGAAGTGCAGGATTCTATTTATACGGATACAATCGCTAAAGGAGCGGTATTAAGACAAGTGCCTGACGGTGATGCAACAGTTAAGATCAGCCGAACCGTGTATTTAACTATTAACCGGCATGTGCCACCAATGGTTGAAATGCCCAATCTGAGAGACTTTAGTTTTCGCAACGC
>DASYQG010000528.1:0-11192 GCA_036005825.1 Chitinophagaceae bacterium
AGGAGCCCGGTATTATGCCAAACTGAAATATAAAGAAGGAGACAGCGTATTTGCTATATCAAAACAAGTACTGGAAAGTGTTAACGATTATAAAGACCTGGCCTATATGTTTAGAACATGGGCCAGTATGAAAATGGATGAAGGCAATCATGCACAATCTCTTGATTATTTTTTGCAGGGGTTAAAGAAAGCACATGAAGCCGGGGATATAAGACAAGCGGTAGATATCGAGCGGACCATCGGGTACCTTTATAATATATTGGGAGAATATGAAAAAGCCATTCCATACCAGACGGATGCATTAAAACAAGCGGAGAGCATTGGATATAAAGTCGGGATGTCCGGAGCTTATAATGCCATTGGGAAAACATATAAAACATCAGGTAATTACCCCGCATCGCTGGAAGGATATACTAAAGGACTTGACATTGACAGGGAGCTGAAAGATTCAAGTGCTATTGCTATCGATCATGGAAATATCGGGGATGTGTATGAACGTATGGGTAATTATCCCAAGGCGTTTGAAAATATTGCTGTATATCTTGATTTTCTAAAAGGTAAAACCAATTTGGAAGATAGGGAATCGTGGGGTCAGTGGGTTAAAGGAAAAGCTTATACCCATTCCGGTGATCCGGTCAATGGTTTGAAAACTGCAAAATATGCTCTTGAACTGGCAAACAAAGTTGGCTGGCGTTTGTATCTCCGCGAAATAACAGCGCTGATAGCAGAATCAGCTGCTAAGCTTGGGCAATGGGATATTGCCTATAAATACCAGGTTCTTTCTTCTAATTATAAAGACAGCCTGACCGGAAAAGAAATTGCTCAAAAGACCGCCATGCTCCAGGCTAGTTTGGAACTGGATAAAAAACAAGCTCAAATAGCATTGCTGACAAAAGACAAGCAATTACAATTGGCCGAGAACAAACGTGAAAAGGCTCTTCTCTTCGCTACACTTGGCGGATTAGCAGCATTGATCGTAGTAGCTATCATTATGTATCGGGGTAACAAACAAAAACAAAAAGCCAATACTTTATTACACAAGCAAAAACAAGAGATAGATAAAAAAGCAGAAGAGCTTGCTGTGCAAAAAGATAATCTTGAACAATCGTATCGCAATGTTGAGCTGCTGGGAGATATTGGACGTAAGATCACTTCTTCTCTTTCCGTTGAAACGATCATCGGAACAGTCTATGATAATGTGAATTCATTGATGGATGCTTCTGTATTCGGTATCGGTATTTATCATGAAGCCACCAAGAAGATCGACTTTCCGGCCACTTATGAAAATGGAGTGGCGTTGCCTGAATATTCTAATTCTATCTACGAGGAAAACAGGTTTGCCAGTTTATGTTTTATCAGTGGAAAAGAGATCGTAATGAGTGACCTGGAATCAGAATACAAAAATTATTTACAGGATGTGCTCGTGCCTAAACAAGGACAGCAACCGGTATCACTTATTTACCTGCCTTTAAAAGTAAAAGATAAGATGATGGGTGTGATCACTGTTCAAAGTTTTCAAAAGAATGCTTATTCGGAATATCATTTATACATGTTGAGAACGATTGCTATCTATGCGGCTATCGCCCTTGAGAATGCAGAGTCATATAAAAAATTAAATCAAACCGTTGACAGTTTAAAGACAACACAAACACAACTTATCCAATCAGAAAAAATGGCTTCGTTGGGCGAACTTACTGCCGGCATTGCACATGAAATTCAGAACCCATTGAACTTCGTCAATAATTTTTCAGAAGTAAATGCGGAATTGATTGATGAACTGGAACAGGAAGCTGAGAAAGGAAATTTGGCTGAAATAAGATCGATCGCAAAAGACATAAGAGAAAATGAACGAAAGATAAATCATCATGGTAAAAGAGCCGATTCGATAGTAAAAAGTATGCTGCAGCATAGTCGCAGCAGCAGTGGCAAAAAAGAACCCACAGATATTAATGACTTGGCTGATGAGTATTTACGATTGGCTTATCATGGATTGCGTGCAAAGGATAAATCTTTCAATGCAAAGTTCGAAACCACCTTTGACAACAGCATCGGGAAAGTAAATATCATTTCACAGGATATTGGGAGAGTGTTGGTCAATTTGATCAACAATGCTTTTTATGCAGTGTACGAAAAGAAAAAACAAGAAGCCAATGGGTATGAACCGGCAGTTGCTGTTTCTACCAAAAAGAAAGATGACAAGGTTGAGATAAAAATTAAGGATAATGGAAATGGTATTCCACAAAAAGTTTTAGAAAAAATATTTCAACCATTCTTTACTACCAAACCAACGGGACAAGGAACAGGTCTGGGTTTATCATTAAGCTATGACATAGTTAAAGCACATGGCGGTGAGTTGAAGGTGGAAACAAAAGAAGGAGAAGGAAGTGAATTTATTATTTTATTAAATGGTTAGGATACAAAAGAAAGTAACGAGATTTAACAATACTAAAACCATCTAAGCTATGTACAAGCATCATTTACGAAATGCCATTGTGGATGAAATGAAGATCTGCAGAAGACTATATACTAAAATTCCACAAGACAAAATGGATTTCAGACCGAAAAGCGAAATGCGAAGTATTCATGAATTATTGCAATACTTATGTATCGTAGGAACAGCTTTGCCTAATTATTGGTTGAATGAGCAGGGTAGTGATTTTTTTGCTGAGTTTAACAAAAAAGCCTCGGTTTCCAAACAGATGCCGCATGAGCAGTTCTTATCAGTCATGGACGACCAGATCGAATTAACCCACAAATTATTTGATCAGATCAACGAGGACGATCTGTTAAACAAAGAAGTTGTATATCCATGGGGCGGGAAAGCACCGTTCGGAGAAGCTATTATTTCGACAAGTATCAAATTTCTTTCGGGTTACAAACTTCAACTTTTTTCACTTATCAGAATGTGTTCAGATCAAAAAATTGGAACACCGGATGCATGGTTTATTACAGAGCTTGATTGATATAAGGTCACCTACTTGAATAATAGTACAAGCATAGAATCCCTGAAAGAAAAAATTGACGAGCTTAACCAGCTGGCATGGGATACCCGTGTAAATGATTCTCCAAAATCATTTGAACTAAGTAAAGAGTCTGTTGCACTGGCAAGAAGGATCAATTATCAAAAAGGCCTGGCACATGGCCTTAAGTTATTAGGATTTTGTTTTGTGCGGGTTGCAAAAAATGAGGAGGCATTACCTCTGTTAAATGAATCTCTATCCCTCTTTGAAATGTTGAACGACCTGAATGGTCAGGCCGTGGTCAATGGATATTTGGGCATTGTTCAACGTAATCGTGGTGATCTAGGTACATCACTAGAGCTATTATTTAAAGCTCTGGAATTGAGCCAGCGAATAGGATTCAGAGAAAATGAGGGAACTGATCTTTACCAGATGGGTGTCACCTACAAGCAGCTTGGAGATTTTGAAAAAGCACTGGATTATTTATACAAGAGTCTATCCATATTCCGGGAAGATAAAAATCAGCTTCTTGAGTCTTATCCTATTAATGTGATCGGTTCTGTTTATTTCGAAAATGGAGACTATACAAAAGCATTGGAATATTTCGAGGAAGGATTGATGGGTCGCCAGGCCTCTCATGACAAATTAGGTGAAGCAGGAAGTCTTGATAATATTGGGTTTGCCTATTTCAAACTCAAAAGCTATCCGCAAGCAATTAGTTATTGCGAGCAAAGCCTTGCCATAGCCGAAAGCACTGGTGACAAAAGGACCCAAAGCAATGCTTTGTTACACCTCGCTGAGATTTATAAGCAAACAGGAGATCTTGAGAAAGCAACAAGATTTTCAAATGAAAGCCTGGAGATAAAAAAACTAATTGGCGACAAGCGACGTGAGGTTGAGATGCTGTTGTTCCTTGCAGATCTCCATAAAATTATATCAGGTAGTAATAAAGCTCTTGTACTGCTCAACAACGCGTTGAAGATCGCTGAAGAATTAAAAATGCTTGATCTTTTAAGCCAAACCCAGTTTCATTTATCGGAATATTATAAACACCAGGGGAATTATGAAGAGGCATTAAAGCATCTTGACTTACATATAAATCTTGAGAAAGAGTTTCATAAAAATGCGATCGCCCAGAAAGTATTAAACCTTGAAGTAACACATAAAGCAGAAGAAGCAAGGAAAGAAACAGATGCGATAAAACAAAAAAATGAAGAATTGACCAGGCTGAATGAGGAAATTGAGGCACAAAAGAAAAGACTGCTAGAGACACTTGCTGATCTTAAAGCAACGCAGAAACAACTTATTCAATCCGAAAAAATGGCTTCGCTCGGGGAACTCACTGCAGGTATTGCCCACGAAATTCAAAACCCTTTAAATTTCGTTAATAATTTTTCTGAAGTAAATGATGAACTCATTAAAGAATTAAAAGCAGAAGTTGAGAATGGAAATTTGGAAGAAGTAAAAGCAATCGCAAAAGATATCGAATTCAACTCAGAAAAAATAAATCACCACGGAAAAAGGGCTGATGCAATTGTAAAAAATATGCTTCAACACAGCCGTAGCAGCGGTGGGAAAAAAGAACCAACAGATATTAATGCATTAGCAGAGGAATATTTAAGGCTTGCATATCATGGCTTAAGAGCAAAAGATAAATCCTTCAATGCAGTAATAATAACAGACTTTGATGAAACGATTGATAAAATAAATATCATTCCCCAGGATATTGGCAGAGTTGTTTTGAATTTGATCAATAATGCTTTTTATACAGCAGATGAGAAAAGGAAACAATCAGGTGATGGCTATGAACCAACAGTTTCAGTAAGTACAAAAAAGATGAATGGGAAAGCAGAAATAAAAGTTGCTGACAATGGTAATGGTATTCCCCCAAAAGTATTAGATAAAATTTTTCAACCGTTCTTTACTACTAAACCAACAGGACAAGGAACAGGGTTAGGTTTATCATTGAGCTATGATATTATAAAAGCGCATGGCGGAGAAATTAAAGTGAAGACAAAAGAAAAAGAAGGAACGGAATTTATTATCATTTTATAAAACCTATAATGAAAAAAATTTTTTTTAAGCTGCCATTGCTTTTTTCTTTCTTCTTTTTGGGGGAACATATATCTGCGCAAAACAATTTCGATAAAGTATCGTTACAGCCACCAAAGGATACTAACGAGGTCAAAAGGATGATCGATGTTGCAGGTGGGTATCGGTTTTCGAAGCCAGATTCATCGATCATTATTGCTGAAGAAGCTCTTTCATTGGCACGCCAATTAAATTTTGTAAGCGGAGAAGGACAGGCATTACTTACGCTTGGAGAAGATTATCGGCTAGGTGGTGATTTCCCGCAGGCACTAGAGAATTTGTTCAAGGCATTAGAATTGAGCAGAGATATAGACGACCAGGAAATGGAGGCAGGCTGTTTAAATTTTATCGGGGCTACCTATGTAGATCTTGGAGAACCAAGACAGGGTCTTAATTATCTTTTGATGGCAAAAAAAATTAATGAAAAACTTTCATTGACAATAGCTAGCAGTTTTGGTTTAACAAATATTGGTCATACTTATGAACAATTAAATATTCTTGACTCAGCTTTGTTTTTCCATGAAAAAGCTTACCAGGTTCTAACCAGTATAAATTCTGCGGAGATTACCCGGAGTCCATTGAGGTCACTTATATTAAGACATCTTGGAAATGTACAATACCATTTAGGTAATTATGATAAAGCCCTTAGCCATTACCGGGAAGTTATTAGCAACAATGACCTGTTAAATATCAGTAGTTCTCAATTCCAAATTGCTGAATATTTTTTTAAAATAAAAAATAACCCCGACTCTAGCCTTTATTACGCATTGCTGGCATTTAATAACGGACATAGATCGTTTCAAAAAACAAATGTGCTGGACGCCAGCAGCCTGCTTGCAAAATTATATAAGCAAAAAAATAGATTGGATAGTGCTTATTACTATCATGAAATATCATTGGAAATGACTAATAGCCTTTTTGGTCCTGAAAAAACTCATAAACTTCAATTATTAGCGATCAACGAACAACAGCGGCAGCAGGAAATTCTACAAGAGAAAGAAAAGTTTAAGAACAGGATCAAAATATATGTTTTACTGACTGCAGTAGTGTCATTTTTATTACTTGCCATTATATTTTATCGTAATAACCGGCAGAAACAAAAAACAAATAAAGTTTTGGAACATACCCTTGCTAATTTAAGATCTACACAATCACAACTTATTCAATCAGAAAAGATGGCAAGTCTCGGAGAGCTCACCGCAGGTATTGCTCATGAAATACAAAACCCTTTGAATTTTGTCAATAATTTCTCTGACGTAAATTCAGAATTGGTAGATGAATTACAACAGGAATTAAAGACCGGGAAGATCGGGAACGCAATCGCAATTTCAAATGATATAAAAGACAACGAGCAAAAAATAAATCATCACGGCAAAAGAGCCGATGCAATAGTAAAAGGAATGTTGCAACACAGTCGCAGTAACAGTGGGCAAAAAGAACCAACAGATATCAATGCATTAGCTGATGAGTATCTTAGATTAGCCTATCATGGTCTTCGTGCAAAAGACAAATCGTTCAATGCAACTTTCACAACAGATTTTGATGAAGGCATTGGAAAAATAAATATCACGCCTCAGGATATTGGGAGAGTGATTCTTAATTTGATAAACAACGCTTTTTATGCTGTTGATGAAAAGAAAAAACAAATGGGTGATGGATACGAACCAACTGTTTCGGTAAGTACAAAAAAAGAAAAGGATAAGATTGAGATTAAGGTTAAAGATAACGGTAACGGTATTCCACAAAAAGTATTGGATAAAATATTTCAACCATTCTTTACAACAAAGCCAACAGGACAGGGAACCGGATTAGGATTGAGTTTGAGTTATGATATCATAAAGGCACATGGTGGTGAAATAAAAACGGAGACAAAGGAAGGACAAGGAACGGTTTTTTCAGTTATATTCGGTACCTGAAATATCCAATGTCTGCATTATGATTTAACTTTATGATTTTAGAAGACAACGAAAAAAATAAAATATGCCAAAATTCATTATTGAAAGAAACATTCCTCAAGCCGGAAACTTTGATATCAAGCAATTAAAAGAAATTTCAAAAAAGTCAAAAGAGGTGCTTTGTACACTGGGAACAGATATTCAATGGATCCATAGTTATGTAGCCGGAGATAAAATATACTGCATCTATATGGCAAAGGATAAGGAAATACTGCTCGAGCATGCAAGACTCGGAGGATTCCCGGCAAACACCATTACCGAGGTAGCCAATATTATAGATCCTGAATGGGGTGAATGATCAGATCTATAGTTAATGATCATGATTATTTAATGTCTTGATTGGGCGATTTCCCAAACCAGTCATAATTTTTTATAACCCATGAATATGGATGATAATAAACGTTTATCGGAAGATGAAAAGACTATGTTTCCCGATGATGAGTTAACAAGGTTGAAAAAAGAACTGACGCAAAAAACCCGGGAGATCGAAGTAGAAAAAGCGTTGGAAAAGGTAAGGGTTAAGGCGCTGGATATGAGAAACAGCTCTGAACTCTCTGAGACTTCCACAATACTTTTTCAGCAGTTGAAAGAGCTAAAGATCGATGCCATTCGATCCGGTGTCGGCATATTTGATGATGAAAATGATGCTATAGAGCTATGGGTGACATCTATTTCAGAAAATGGCAAATTGTTTTTTGTACTGGACTATATTAATACAGGTGTTCACACGGTATTTGAAAATATTATCGAAGCCAGGAGATCTCAAGAGCCTTTTGCACTTACTATACTGGAAGGAAAAGATCTGTTGCAGTACTACAGGACTATGTCCACATACGCAGGCATTTCAAAAAAAGTAGATAATACGTTGGCCGAGTTTTTTTATTCCTTCTTTTTTTCAGCAGGTACGATCAATGTGATCACAAATGAAGCATTAACGGAGGAGGAAGCAGCAATCATGCTACGCATGGCAAAAGTATTTGGCCTTTTATACACCCGGTTTCTTGATCTGAAAAAAATGGAGGAGCAGGCAATTTTGATAAGCGAGGAAAAAAATGTTTTAGAGGCAACATTGAATAATTTAAAAGCTACACAGTACCAACTTATTCAATCAGAAAAAATGGCTTCACTCGGCGAACTCACTGCTGGCATTGCACATGAGATACAGAATCCATTAAACTTCGTTAATAATTTTTCTGAGGTAAACCGGGAATTACTCGAAGAAATGAATGAGGAGATTGATAAAGGAAACCTCGATGAAGTGAAAGTCATTTCAAAAAATGTTATAGACAATGAAGAAAAAATAAATCATCATGGAAAAAGAGCTGATGCAATTGTAAAAGGGATGCTGCAGCACAGCCGGAGCAGCAGTAGCGTAAAAGAACCAACTGATATTAATGCTTTGTGCGAAGAATATTTAAGATTGGCGTATCATGGAATAAGAGCAAAAGACAAATCATTCAATGCAGTAATTAAAACGGATTTTGACATCGACATCGGGAAAATTAATATCATACCGCAGGATATCGGAAGAGTTATTCTGAACCTGATCAACAACGCATTTTATGCCGTTACAGAAAGAAAAAAGCAAGAAGAAGCGGGTTACGAACCTACCGTGTTCGTCAGTACAAGAAAGCAGGATGATAAGATCGAGATAAGGATTAAGGATAACGGTAATGGTATTCCGCAAAAAGTAATTGATAAAATATTTCAACCATTCTTTACTACTAAACCAACAGGACAAGGAACGGGTTTGGGTTTATCTTTGAGTTATGATATTGTAAAAGCACATGGTGGAGAGTTGAAAGTAGAAACGAAGGAGAATAAAGGAAGTGAATTTATTATTCAACTACCTGTGCAGTAACTGAAACCTTGGTATACGGGAAATCTGTAAAGATCATCGTAAATTTAGTTCATGAAATTTCTTTTAATAATACTAACAAATTTCATTTTATTTTCTTTCGGTACAAATAAAAAAAATGTAAGCCCTGTAGCTTCTCTTGTATTTGATGAAAAAGGACTTTTTGATTCAAATGAAATTCTTGCAATTACATTAAAAGGCAATATCCGTGCATTATTAAATGACAGGGCCGATAAACCAGCATCTCATTCTATCACTCTTTCCTACCGAGACAAAGATAGCAGCGAAGTGAATATACCGGTACAAATGAAAACAAGAGGCCATTTCAGAAAGCTAAAAGAAAATTGTAAATACCCGCCTTTGCAGATCAGCTTTCCTGCTGATGTCAATCGTCTATCACCAATATTCAGCGGTCAAAAAAAATTAAAACTCGTTATGCCTTGCACCGGGGATGATTATGTAATTCGTGAATGGCTTGTTTATAAGATATATAATTTACTTACCCCAAAAAGTTTTCGGGCAAGACTCGTGAGAATAAATCTCGATGACCCTAAAAACAAAAAACAGTCAACTTCCTTCTATGGCTTCCTGATCGAAGACGAAAAGAATATGGCAGCACGAAATAAATCAATGGCGGTAGAGCAAAAACTCAGGCCCGAAGAAACAAAGCAAGATATTTTTTTAACAATGGCTGTATTCCAATACCTGATCGGGAATACTGATTGGTCAGTACAATATTTGCAAAATATAAAATTGCTGAAGTCAGATTCTTTCCCGCAGCTGATCACTGTGCCATATGATTTTGATCATTCCGGAATTGTAAATGCACCTTATGCTCACCCGGCTGAGGAATTATTGATGAGATCTGTGCAGGAACGTCGCTATCGAGGTTATTGTATCAAGGATATGAAACTATTTGAGAAACCAATTGCACTATTCAATAGAGTAAAGAGTGATATTTATAATTTATACACTAAGAGCAATTTGCTCGATGAAAAATATATTAAGTCTGTTAAAAAATATCTTGATGAGTTTTATGCAACGATCAATGATCCTAAAAGCTGGCAAAAAGACTTTGCATATCCTTGTGATAAAAACGGGACAGGTAATGTTGTGATCAAAGGATTGAAAGAAGATTGATCTAATCTCTATTTGCTTACCATTTCTTCTGCGCCGGTCCAGTTCTTAGGAACTCCTTCCCGCAAATACTTTTTTGTATTAGTAAGGAAATAATGCGCAGTGAGGTCATCGGGGTCATTTGTAAGAATAGCCTGGAAAACTTGTAACGCATTTTCAAATTGCTGATCATGATATGAATTCATTGCATCATTAAATTGTGAAAGTGTTCTCATTTTTCTTTCAAATTGCAATTCATCAAATCCATTAATGCATTCAACAATGCTAAGCAGATTGTTTTTTCCTTTCAGCTTTACGCTACCAAGATGCCTGAAATGAAAAGTATTTTGTCCATTTAAATATTGAAGTGTATGATCACTTAATAGCAAAGGAGATTTGTAATATTTTGTAAGGCTTTCAATTCTTGCTGCGGTATTCACAGTATCTGAAATTGTTGCTGCATCCATTCTGAATTCATCCCCGGTAATACCCATAATGAGTGAACCGGTGTGCATACCAATGCCAGCCCTGATGATTGGTAGACCAAGTTCTTTTCTTTCGTTGTTTAATTCATGAACGGCCTTTTGCATCCCAACTGCTGCACGCAAAGCATCTTCGGGATTCTCCGGAAAGATCGCCATGATCGAATCGCCGAGATATTGATTAATAAAACCGTTGTTTGATCTTATTACCGGGCCAAGTCTTGCATTAAATGATGAAACGAAATGAAAATTTTCTTCCGGCGTCATCTTTTCAGAAAGAGTAGTAAAGTCACGTATATCCGTAAACAGAACGGTAACTATTTTCTCCACCTGATCTCCAAGTTTTACATCGGTCAATGTTTCTTTTCCTAATGATCTTATAAACTCATGCGGTACAAATTTCTTTGTCACTTCATGAATACGCAATATCGCTTCTTCTCTTTCTCTCGCTTCACGAATATTTTTTTCATATAACATGGCGCTTTCAATAGCGGTAGAAGATTGCAATGCCAGTGTTACTAATAATTTCAAATGTGCGGCTGAATATTGCTCGACTTGTTTTCCTGCAAGAATAATGGCGCCCATGATGCGGTGCTTTACTTTCATGGCAGCATAGATAAGCGAGTGCACATCGTTTTCAATAATTCCTTTTTCTTTTAATAAAGACAGGTCGGTAATAATTTCAGATTGACCACTGAGCCCGACCTTGAGCAATACACCCGGGTTGCTT
>DASYQG010000529.1:0-4652 GCA_036005825.1 Chitinophagaceae bacterium
ATGGGCATTATCCACGATTCTCCAAACTTACAAAGATGATAAAAGAAAAATTCATTCAGCCCATCTTCAATAATATTATCGATCATATAATGACCCCTGTTTTCTGCAAGAAAAATTGTAAAAGAGGCAAGGTAGCGGTTAGGGAATGGCTTTTTATATACGTTTTCCAGTATCTCACTTCTGTTCGTAATATATTTTGCATTAAATCTTGCCCGCAGGTCATCATCAAATGTTTCGTATAAATAATATTGAATAACTTTTTTTCCAAGATAAGCTCCGCTGCCTTCATCGCCCAGTATATATCCGATGCCCGGAACTTGCCTCACTATTTTTTTCCCATCATAATAACAGCAAAATGACCCGGTGCCGAGGTTGGCCACTACTCCTTTCTTCCTTCCACAAACCGATCTTGCAGCTGCCATCAGGTCATGTGTTACTTCAATTTTTTTTGTATTGGTAAAAACAAGCTGGATGGCTCTTTTTACCAACCGGGCATTAGCAGGATTAGCGCAGCCGGTGCCATAATAATAAATTTCTCCAACTTTTACATTCCTGAGTTTTGGCTTAAGTTCTTTTAGCAGCAGGTCTTTTATTTGTTCAGTATTTAAAAAATATGGACTTATACCCTGGGTAAAAAAAGTTTTCTTCTTTCCATTATTTATAAGACACCATTCCGCCTTTGTAGCCCCACTATCGCAAACAAGTTTTATCATTAATGGTTTGGTTGTTGCTGGTTATTTATTACCGACGACGTTGTTTCTACTTTAATAATAATCATAAATTCTTATTAACTCTTATTCACAAGAACCCGGAAACCGGCACGAGGCGACAGCAACCAGAAACTTTTCTCTATTTTGCATTAAAATACAAAGAAACAAGTAACGATGGGTAATAAAAAATTACAAGTATGGCTTCCGCTGATTTTTTCGATGGTGCTAATCGGTGGAATGTTTTTTGGTTTTCAGCTGAGAGAGAACACTCCTTCAGGAACCGGTTTTTTTAAAGCAGACAAAAAAAGTTCTTTGCAACAGATACTGGATCTTGTGAAACAGCGCTACGTCGACCCTGTAAATACTGACTCATTGCAGGAAAATGCGATCGATGAAATGATGAGCCACCTGGATCCGCATTCGATATATATTCCTCCATCGCAATTACAGGAAGTAAATGAGGACCTGATCGGCAATTTTGAAGGCATTGGGGTTGAATTCAATATTTTTTCTGACACTGTTCATATTGTACACGTAATTGCAGATGGGCCGAGTGATAAAGCCGGTGTGCAGGTTGGCGATAAGATCATTAAAGTAAATAATGAGACCGTTGCAGGCAAAGATATTTCCTCTGATGACATAAAGAAGAAAATACGCGGAGGAGGGGGCACTCCTGTAACGATCACAGTTTTGAGAAAAAATGAACTGAAAGAAATATCTATCACAAGAGGCACTATTCCTATCCCGGCAATTGATGCTTCTTACATGCTTGATCAAAAAACGGGTTATATTAAGCTGAATAAATTTTCTGAAACAGCCTATGTGGAATTTATGCAATCGCTGGAGACCCTGCAGAAAAATAATCTTAGCAACCTGGTACTTGACTTACGGGGCAACGGGGGCGGATTAATGAATCAAGCAGTACAAATTGCAGATGAATTTTTGAGCGACGACAAACTGGTTGTCTATACACAAGGTGCAAATGTGGAAAGAATAGACTACAAATGCAGGCGACCAGGTTTATTTGAAGAAGGCGGTCTTGTGATATTGGTTGATGAACTTTCAGCCAGTGCCAGCGAGGTACTTGCCGGCGCCCTGCAGGACTGGTGCCGTGCAACTATCATTGGCCGGAGAACATTTGGTAAAGGTCTTGTTCAACAACAGTATTCATTAAGTGATGGAGGGGCTGTTCGTTTGACAGTAGCAAGATATTACACTCCTAAAGGTCGAAGTATACAACGTTCATATCAAAATGGAAAAGAAAAGTATTTAGAAGAAATAGCTGACCGTTATGAAAATGGCGAGGTCAATCATCTTGATACCGCGAAAGTTGTTAATGGCAAAATTTATAAAACCCAATGTGGTGACACTGTATATGGCGGTGGTGGTATCACACCTAAATACTTTGTTGGTCTTGATACAGGTACCTTACACAGAAACGTAAGCAGGCTTTATTTAAGTGGTTCGCTAAATAATTTCATGTACACTTACTATATCGGTCACATGGATGAGCTAAATAAGTTTACCACCCCACAGGATTTTACTGCAAACTATAATAACCTTGAACCCATGTGGCAGGAGTTGGTAACTTATGCCGCGAAGGATAGTATCGATCTAAAACAAGTTTCCGGGGCTGATAAAGATTATTTACAAAAAAGAATTAAAGCTCAACTGGCCAGGTTCAAGTGGAGGTCAAAAGGATTTTACGAAGTAATTAACGGTGATGATCCTGCCATAAAAAAAGCTTTGCAAGTTTTAGAAAAATAAAAAAGCAATCCGCCGTGGCGCATTGCTTAATGAGGATAAGGTGGAAATTTATATTAAAGAGTTATTACTTTTCTTTATTATCGTCCCACCATTTTTTCTCAATTTTATAAGAACCGAACAATCCCATACCACCTCCGATTGCGATCAATGCAAAATAGATAGCAGGGGTAGCATCATCATTACGATGCCTGTAGGTATTTCCGTTAAATGTTTCTGTATAAAAATTGTGCTGAATTACAAAGGCATCGAGCATATAAGCCAGGAATAATCCTGTACCAGCCCCGATAAGCAATAAAGCCCATTTCAGATTTTTGTAAGGAGCCGGCCGGTTGGCAAACTCTTTTGGATTCATGCCTTTTTCTATCATCGCCATGTTCTGGCGGGATTTCAGGTATACGATACCAAAAACCATTGCAAAAAAGCCTATAAACATTGTTGTCAGAAATACTGATTCTCCACCGTGCATAAAATTAATTTTTATAGTTAGTAAATTGTTTCCTGTTCTTTTAGACTACATCCCTTGTTTCCAGGTTACAGCCAGTAAAGAACTTTCAAATAAATGATCTACAGGTCTATGACTACCTGCCCTGGTACCGGGTTACAGGCCAGCGCTTTTTCTTTCATTCCCGCCCATACTATATTATAGCAGAAATTAGGTCTAACTTTATTGTAACCAAAATTCATCCTTAGTAGTCTTAGTTATTGAATGTCAACCGGACTTGGTGATAATGAGATCATAAGCAAGGTGCTTGGAGGAGAATACAACGCCTATGCTGAACTGGTAAGCCGTTACCAAGGCTATGTCTTTACCCTGACTTTGCGGATGATCAAAAGCCGTGAAGATGCGGAAGAAGTGGCCCAGGATGTCTTCGTAAAGGCCTATCGTTCGCTGGCGGATTTTCGTGGAGAATCAAAATTCAGTACATGGCTTTATACTATTACAAATACCACCTGTATTACTTTTTTAAGAAAAAAGAAATTAGATATACATTCTTTGGATAACGAAAAGGTTTTTGAAGTGGCAGACAGTAAAGATTCGGGTTTCAAGGCAAACCTGGTGGAGCAAAAATCGAGAGTGAACATGGTAAATCAAGCGATTGCCATGTTAAGCCCTGACGATGCCGAGGTCATAACTTTATTTTATAAAGCAGAGCAAAATCTTGAAGAGATAAGCAGGATATTGGGGATCGAAACTAATACTGTAAAAGTAAGATTACATCGTGCAAGAACAAGATTAAAAGAAAAAATGGAAAAGAACTTTAGTGAAGAAGTAAAAAATATTTATTAAACTGTGTTGTATGAACCAGGAACAAAATATTGAACAGCAACTGTGGGCTTACATTGACGGAGTTTCTACAAATGAAGAAAGATCTGTCGTTGAAAAATTGTTGCAAAGCAATTTTGAATGGAAAAACAAGTATCGCGAGTTGCTTGAAGTACATCAATTGATGAGCTCTTCTGAAGTGGAGCAACCTTCCATGCGTTTCACAAAAAATGTAATGGAGAAAATTGCGCAGTATCATATCGCACCCGCCACTAAAAATTATATCAACAAAAAGATTATTTGGGGAATTGCGGGCTTTTTCATCACACTTATTGCTGTTTTCGTTGTATATGGGTTTGCACAGGTTGAATGGACCTCACCAGATAATTCAAACCTTCCAATAGATTTTTCACAACTTTCGAAAGTTGATTACAGTAAGATCTTCAGCAATAATTTTGTAAATGTTTTTATGATGGTGAATGTGTTGCTTGTGCTTGTGTTATTTGACCGGGTGCTTGCCAATAAGAGAAAACAGTTTCAAAAACAAGCCTGACCACAGCTTATTAGAATTTAAAATCAAACCGACTTTGTTAAAGTTGATTAGTGATATTATATCACTAAGTCCGGTATGCCCTTCCTGTTTCCAGGAGGGGCTTTATTTTACTCACGAATGACAGTTCAATACTCGGGTTAAAAAAAGTAACTTTGCCTCCTAACCAATGAATATGGATATTAAAAATAACATCCTTGAAACGATCGGAAATACCCCGCTGATAAAATTGAATAAGATCACCAAAGATTTCCCTTGTACTGTGGCAGCTAAAGTTGATTATTTTAATCCCGGCAACTCTATTAAGGACCGAATGGCAGTGAAGATGATCGAGGTAGCAGAAAAAGAAGGAAAATTAAAA
>DASYQG010000530.1:0-2125 GCA_036005825.1 Chitinophagaceae bacterium
TTCGATCACCACATCCGTCTGTACTCCTAAGGCCCAATGATTACCTAACCAATAATCATAATCAATTCCTGTTGATGGCACTGCTTTCCATCCTTTCTTTCCATTGTCCTGGATACCCTCACTTAAATGTGAGTGTCCAAGTACCAACGTAAAACGATGAGTTCCTTTTTGTGCCACTTCTTCTTTCTTTTCTGGTTCCTGTGCAGTAACCGTACTGATCAGGAAGATCGTGAAAGCAAGAATGCGGATTTTTTTTTTCATGACCAATGATTTTAATCCTGAAAAAAAAATGAGGAGAAATTTCTCCTCACTCCTTCCGACCAGATCAGGTTATTTCAAGAAGCCATCTTTTTTCATTTTCTCCGAAACAATATCAGCGATCTCGTTTACTGTCTTTTCAATTTTGCCGGGATTCACTGTTTTTGTAGTCGCAGTCCAAAGTAATTTATCCGGGCTAACAGAATATACTGTTGTTTCAACAAAATAGTTTTTATCGGTAGTGTAATAACCGGGAGTAGAATACATACCATATCCATAACCATAGTACCTGCCGTATCCCCCATAATAACCAGTGGTAGTACCGGGCACATAAGAGGTTTCCTTTTCTATATCCGCAAGACGCATCAATAACACATGTGTAAAATTGCCTTCCGTTACTTTTTGCTTTAATGCATCTTCGTTCCCTGAGGGCATAATAGTGTAAGATGATACGGCGCCATTCCCAATGCGTTTTGTAAGGTGATCTTCGATCACCCGGCGTGAAGTTTCGTCCTTTACCATTGCAACAACCAGGGTTTTATTAGTGGCACCTGGCGTAACAGAGGCACCCGGCTCCATCCATGATTTTTCAATTTTTGTTGACGGTCCGCATGAAACAAGCGTTGTGGTAACTAAGACTGATAAGATCAAATTTCTCATAATTTAAATTTTAGTTGAACAAATAAATGCATTTAAAAAATGCCGGCTATACAAACTTATTTTTTCTTGAAATTAAGAACTATAATTCGTCTCATCCTTTTTAAAGTTTAAGTAGAATGTGAAATCATAAAGGGACGAATCATATCTGCAAGGACAATACCCACGTCAGTTTAACAGACAAGAGTTCCGGCTGCAGGGCTGCTTATGAAATAAATTCGTTTGGCAACTGTTTATTAAGGATTATTGTCCCGGCACTTTTGATTTATCCAGTTCGCCAATAAATGGAATTTCTTCCTGGATGCTTAACCGGATGCAATTCTCGATATAATCTTCCAATTGGATAAACTTTGCTGCCTGTAAGCCACCAATAACCGCAGAAAATTTGGTAAAATATGCTTGCTGAAACTTAGTGTATTTATCTGCCCATGCAAGTTTTTTTGTAACCAGCTCGGTAGCTTTTTTGCTATCCAGTTTTTCATAATTGGTAGCATAAGCTTCAATTAATTTGATCCTTTCCTGTCCCAATTTTTTCCTGGCTGTTTCATATACATCATACAAAGACCAAAACTTGGCACTTTGCGCATCCGGAATAGTCATGTACGCTTGTACCAGCTCCTTTTTTTGTTTCCCGAATATGGATTGAATAAGATCAACATCCTCTTTGTTGGATTGAGCAAACATGCCTGCTGACAACAAAAAAGTTACGGCTATAACAATTAGTTTTTTCATTGATGTTCTTTTTAATGTTTAAGGTTTTTTGTGACGGGGAAGGTAGGGGATTTTTTTTATTCCTGAAAACCATAAATCATGTTATTAGCTGATTTTAATCAGTAGCTTTTCCGGCCACTGCGATCCATGTTGCACTCTTTCCTCTTTGCAGCGATTTAATTATTATTTTTAGCAGGTTGAAGGCTACAAGACTATACTTCTTATGAATTTTCTATGGGCAAATCTGTTTTGAAAATAATTGGCATAATTATCCTGCTGATCGTCTCCATGGTGGGATTGGCGCAAAAAACAGATAAGCTTTTATTGAAGAACGGTAACCAGATCACCGGCGAAATCAAAAACATGAAATTCGCCAAACTTAGCTTTGATATGGACGGCCCCGGGACCATTTCAATAAAATGGGAACATGTAGTGAAGATCACATCAGACAAAACTTTCCAGGTAACTATGCAGAATGGAGATGTGCTGATCACCCGTT
>DASYQG010000531.1:0-4058 GCA_036005825.1 Chitinophagaceae bacterium
AGGATATAAACTCATTTTAAAATATAAGCAACAACGATTAAACAAATGACCTATGAGATATTTAACGAAAACCATTTTGACCGCTTTTGTCATTCTAAGCCTTTTCACGGTAAATGTAAAAGCGCAACAGCCGCAACAGCCTCAGGTTTACCAAATCACTGCTAAAGAAGCAGTGGACATTGCATTTAAGAATATTGCCGATCTTAAAAATGCACGGCTTGATTACAAGATCGCCGAGGCCAAAAACAAAGAGATCACCGGGCTTGCATTACCACAGGTAACAGGTTCATTCACGGGAAATCATTACCTGTCATTACCCCAGATCCAGTTTCCTGACGGATCCGAAGTTCAGATATATGATGTATTGCGGGCAGAAGGGGTAAAGGATGCATCCGGAAACCCGATCACCAAGCAAGGCGAATTTACCTATCGCAATTTCAGTTTTATTACTCCCTGGAATGTGAATGGAGGTCTCAGTGTAAATCAATTATTATTCGAGCCGCAGGTGTTTGTAGGCTTGCAGGCAAGAGATGAATTGTTAGCTAATAGTAGCCTCCAGCTGAAAGTGACTGAAGACAACGTAAAGGAAACTGTTTATAGAAGTTATTATGCTGTTTTGATCTCGCAAAAACAATTATTGTTTGTCCAGGAAAGCATTAAGAGATTGGAAAAACTTTCTACCGAGATGAACGAAATGTTTAAAAATGGCTTTGTTGAAAAATTAGATATCGATAAAACTACAGTGACATTGAATAACACAAAGATGACGGAAATTCAATTGCGCAATGTAGTAACGATCGGGACGGCTGTATTAAAAAGAAATCTTGGATTGACACAGTCCGACAGTGTTGTTCTAAAAGATGTTCTTACTGCTGATCTTATTAAAGCGGAAATATTAGATGATGATTTTAAATATGAGAATAGGAATGAAGTGAAGTTGCTGAACAGCACTATAAAATTGCAGGGGTATGATATACGGCGCTATAAACTTTCTTATTATCCCACAGTATCTGCATTTTATAATTATAATTATAATGGTCAGCGGAGCTCGGAAGGCAGTAATAAACCCTGGTTTTGGTACAACACTAATCTTATAGGTCTTTCTGTGAACGTTCCAATTTTTGATGGCTTTCAGAAAAAATACAAGATCAAACAATCTGAATACACATTAGAAAAAATTCAGAACACACTTGATCAAACAAAGAAAGGGATCGACCTGGAAAGAGCGGTAGCAAAAAATACATTGATCAATTCTATTCTCGCTATGGATGCTCAGGAACAGAATATGGAGCTGGCGCAAAAAGTGTATAACACTGTAAAAACAAAATATGCAAATGGAGTTGGCTCAAGTATTGAAACATTGCAGGCCGATACAGATCTGCAACAGGCGCAATCAAATTATTTCAGGGCGCTGTACGATGCGGTGCTTGCCAAAATAGTTTATGTAAAATCACTTGGAAAATTATAATGCACAAAAACAACTTATTTAATAAAACCGGAAACCATGAATAAATTTTTGATGATGCTAACTGTTGCAACTGCATTGATCATTGCATCATGCAGTGGCGGCGCTAAAGATGCGAAAGGCGACTTGAATGATAAAAAAGTGAAACTTGAAAAGCTGAAAACTGAAAAGACAAAACTGGAGACGGAAATTCAAACACTCCAGCAGGAGATCGTTAAACTGGATCCTTCCGCCGGAGCTGTTGCGCCTAAACTTGTCGCTGTAACTTCGGTCTCTATTCAGCCTTTTGAGCATTACATCGATCTGCAGGGAAGAGTGGATGCCGATAATATTTCTTATTTGACGCCAAGAGGAATGCCTGCGCAGGTAAGGGCGTTGTATATAAAAAAAGGCGACTATGTAAAGAAAGGACAGTCGCTAATGAAGCTTGATGATGCAGTATTATTAAAACAACTGGAAGGATTTAAAACACAAAAGGCTTACGCAGAAGATATCTATAAAAGAACAAAGAATTTATGGGACCAGGGGATAGGAACAGAAGTACAATTAAAGACAGCGGAGAACAATGTAAAATCATTGAATGACCAGATAAGTACATTAACTGAAAGCTGGCAGATGACCAATGTAAGATCAGAAGTAGACGGATATGTTGAGCAATTGAATTTGCGTGTTGGAGAAACATTCAGTGGATTTGCCGGTGCAGTGCCGCAAGTGATGATCGTAAACGCTTCTACCTTGAAAGTGGTGACAGATGTACCAGAGAATTATTTGGATAAAGTAAAAAAAGGTACACCAGTTAATATCAGGCTTCCGGATGTAAATCTTGAATTCAACAGCACTATCTCTTTAATGAATCAAACAATAGGACTCAACAGCCGCTCGGTTACAACAGAAGCCAAAATTCCTTACAACCAAAATGTTCATATAAACGAGGTGGCCCAGGTACGTATAAAAGATTATGTAAACAGTAAAGCCATCGTAGTACCGCTTACTACTTTGCAAACTGATGAAAAAGGGAAATATGTATATGTACTGGTAACGGAGAATGGGAAAAAAATAGCAAGAAAAAAACAAGTGCTGGTTGGTGAAATTTATGGTGAGCAAATAGAAGTGAAATCCGGGTTGAATGAAGGTGACCAGGTGATCACCCAAGGATATCAAAGTTTGTATGAAGGTCAGAGTGTGACGACTTCAGGAGCACTCTAACATTTATAAAAAAGCTGAATAGCCCTTCGACAAGCTCAGGGTGACAATGAAAGAGCAAAAGAAGTAGAATAGCGAACAGAAAGTATCCCGATAGCTATCGGGACGACGCAACAGAAGCTAAATAGAAAATCAAAAGCTGACTACATAAAAAAATTCTTATGAGCCTTAAAGATAAAATCATAGATAAATTCAAAGAGTTCAAACCAACCAGTTGGGTGATCGATCATAAAACGGTGACCTATGTGGCTACGTTGGTGATTACGCTTTGGGGATTGAATATTTTTAATACACTGCCGAAAGAATCTTATCCTGATATTGTAATTCCGCAGATATATGTATCTACTGTATACGCAGGTACTTCTCCAAAAGATATGGAAGAGTTGGTGACCAGGCCGATAGAAAAACAAATAAAAGGGATCACAGGAACCAAGATCAGGAATATAAAAAGTACTTCGATCCAGGATTATAGTAGCATATTAGTGGAGTTTGAAACAAGTGTGAAAGTGCAGGATGCCAAACAAAAAGTAAAAGATGCGGTAGACAAGGCGAAGACTGACTTGCCGGATGATCTTACAGTAGAGCCGAATGTGATCGAAGTTGCTTTTTCTGACTTCCCTATCATGTTTGTGAATGTGAGTGGCAATTATGACCCGATCAAATTGAAAGATTATGCTGAAGATATACAGGACAGGGTGGAAGCACTGACTGAGGTAAGCAAAGCAGAAATAGTTGGAGCACCAGAAAGAGAGATACAGATCAATGTTGATAAACTAAAAATGGAATCGGCAGGGATCACCTTCGGAGATATTGCACAGGCGATCGGAAGTGAGAATGTAGATATGAGTGCCGGCAATATCAAAATAGGAGAGATGCAGCCGACAATACAAGTAAAAGGTCAATACAAAACTGCTTACGAAATGCAGGGTCTTGTTGTAAAAAGTATTTTCGGAGCTCCTGTTTACTTAAAAGATATTGCGCAGGTAATTGACACCGTAAAAGAAAAAGAAAGTTATTCACGCCTTGCAAATAAGAACGTAGTAACACTCCAAATAGTAAAACGTGCAGGTGAAAATTTGATCAATACTTCTGACAAAGTAAAGAAGATTGTGGAGGATATGAAGATAAGCGAGTTGCCAAAAGATCTTGATGTTGTAGTTACCGGTGATCAAAGTGTGCAGACAAAAACATCTTTTAATGATCTTATCAATACTATCGTCATCGGGTTTATTCTTGTATTGCTTGTACTGATGTTTTTTATGGGAGTAAACAATGCGTTCTTTGTTGCGCTAAGTGTGCCGTTAAGTGTATTTGTTGCATTTATGTTTTTACCAATTGCAGATTGGATAGTAGGAACTAATGTAACGCTAAACTTCATTGTATTATTTGC
>DASYQG010000532.1:0-2046 GCA_036005825.1 Chitinophagaceae bacterium
AATACAAAACTTCCTACTTGCTATGCGGCGATGAAATATTTGGGAGATAGTTTAGTGGGGTTTAGATGGGATTTACATGATTCTACAATTAATATTTTACCATCAGGCGATCCAAGTTTTTTACATCCGGATTTTTCTTCAGCAAGAGCGATTCAGTTTATTAAAAGCTATAAAAATATTTCACTGTTGGCAAACGGGTATTTTGAAAATAGACTCGGCAGCGGATGGACATGGAATGATTACGAGGAAACTTATATGGCGGAAAGGAGCGCTTTTCCTATGTACGGTAATGTGGTGAAATTCTATTTAAAAGATGACCAGGTAAAAGCAATGCCATCAACTTTTGAAAAAATGATCACTCCGTCAAGCAACAAAAATTTGGAAGGGATGAGAGTGCATCGTCCAATGGAAAGTAATGAGTTTAATATATCTCCGGGTGAATCAAAAACCGTTTCGATAACATTTAGAACTTATGAAGGCTCGTTTCCGCTATGGCTTCCGGCATTGCAGGCTACACTTTTGATGGATACATTACATATCCCTGCTTCAGTTGGCGGGTATAGCGGAGAAAGCCCTAAAGGACTCAAAGTTTTCCATTCCCAACCTACTGATTCTCTCCTCAAACCCATGATGCACCGAAGCGATAATTTTTTTGCGGAGCAAAGTTTGTTGATGGTGAGTAATGAAAGACTCGGTTTAATGAATGATGAAAAAATTATTGATACTTTATTAAAAACAGATCTTAAAGATCTGCCGCAAAAACCAAGATGGGTGGATGGTTCAGGTCTTAGTCGCTATAATTTATTTACGCCACAGGATTTTGTTGCCATTCTGAATAAAATGAAAAACGAATTTGGAATGGAAAGAATAAAAGTGATCCTTCCAACCGGTGGCACAGGAACTATCAGTAATTACTATAAGGCAGACAGCAATTATATCTTTGGCAAAACGGGAACACTTTCTGGTGTAGTTGCTTTCAGCGGTTTTTTATATACTAAGAAAGGTAAGCTGCTGATCTTCTCTACATTGGTTAATAATCACCAAGCTTCATCAACTGCGGTAAGAAGAGCCGTAGAAAAATTTATTGAAGGGATCCGAAACAAATACTAATTTTTTTCACGCAAAGACGCAATGAAAAATAAGACGCAAGGTATCAGACATTCTTTGCGTCTTGTGTTTTGATCTTAGCGTCTTTGCGTGAATCCTTATTGACCGAACATTTTCTCTAACTGTTCTTTTTTAAACTCTAAGTAAGTGGGATTGCCACCAGGTGAAGAGTTGGATTGTTTGCATTTGAATAGATCTTCGACCAAAGCCTCCATTTCTTTTTCAGAAAGCTGTCTTCCGGCTTTAATAGATTGCTGCCATGCAAGAGAACGAATTAATTTTTCTCTTTTTGAAAATTTCAAATCATTACTGAAGTGTTTGTATTGTTCCAGCAAAGAATCGATCACTTGTTTTTCATTTCCTTGTGTCACATCGGCTGGTGTGCCCTGCACTACAAAAGTGTTTTTACCAAATGGCTCGATCATATATCCGAGTTGTTGCAAGTCATTCATTAGTTCTTCTAATAAAACTGCATCTGCAGGAGCTAATTCAATTGTTACGGGAAACATGCTTCGTTGTGTGGCTACTGCCTTTCCCTTCGCTGCTTCCTGCAATCGATCATAAATAACTCTTTCATGTGCCGCTTGCTGGTTGATCAATATAAAACCATTGGCAGTTTGTGAAAGGATATATTCGTTATGGAGTTGTGTTAATGTCTCGGTATTGAAAGTTGAAGGTTGAAGGTTGAAGGTTTTGGCTCCTTCCTCCGATGAAGATTGAGCAGTATCTCTTGACTCCGAACTCCTGACTCCTGACTCCTGACTCCTGACTTCTGGCTTTGGACTCTCATAAAAATCTCTCCAATGTTTCAACTCACTTCTATTCGTTGGCTCGATAAAGTGTGCTTTGTTTTTTTCAGTGAATCCTTTGAAAATAGAACCAGAAGTAGCGGCTGATTTTTTTTCTTCAGTAAATGGTTGTTGGATGGACGATAATTGT
>DASYQG010000533.1:0-1812 GCA_036005825.1 Chitinophagaceae bacterium
GGCTTACAAGATTTACATATCGTCTGGGCGGATTAGCAGCAATTACCGGAATTTTATTTTGCTTCGCATATTCGATCATTGGCCGGTAATCTTTGTAATTACTCCACAACCTTATATCTCTTGAAAAACGGGTTTCGTCAATAGTACCTGCGAGATATTCATTTAAAACAAGCTGACCATCAGTCTCAAACATTTCCATGCTTAAAACAACTTTATCTGCATATTGTGCATGTAATGCTCTGAAAATTTTATTTTCCAAATAGTGACCGGCACTATCATTATGTTCTTCTCCAAAAAATAAAACATCTGCATTTGACATGTCTGTCACGATCTTGTCAATTGTTATAACCTGTTTAGTACGGGTGTTATATATTTTATAATGTGCACTCATGCTATCCTGCGCATAGTTTGACAATGAAAAAATAAAAACGGTCAGCGTAGCGATCAGTTTCATAAAAACACTTCTTTGTATGAAAGTAAAGGATGTTTTCCACTTTGCGTAAACCGTATTTCTTTTTCCGTAAGTAATAACCAACAACCAGTCAGACATTTGGCAGGGAAAAATAAAACTTATGAAAAAATTTATTCTAATCATTGCAACTGTTTATGGCTTTATAATTACACAAGCGCAAGACAGGAATTTTGTACGAACTTATCAGAGTACAGTATTACCGAAAGGAGCTATTGATCTTGAATTCTGGCACACATCCCGGTTTGGTCATACAGGCCAGTTCTATCATGCACAGGACCAACGGATGGAACTTGAATTTGGTCTTGGCAAAAACTGGCAAACTGCGTTTTATTTTAACCGTTATCAGCAGCGATATAGCACAACGCCAGACGAAACTACTACATCGAATGAAATTGGTTTCAGTAATGAATGGAAAGTAAAACTTAGCGATCCTGTTGCGAATAAATTGGGTGTTGCATTATATGGAGAGTGGGGTATTAAGGGCGGAGATGAAGTCGAACTTGAAACAAAAATAATCCTTGATAAAGTCATTGGTAAGAATGTGTTTGCCTTCAATGGTGTGTATGAACTTGAAAAAGAGTTCGAATGGAAAAACGGTAAAGTGGAATCAGATGGATATGAAATGCCGGTGGAATTTGATCTTTCTTATATGTATAATATTAAAAAGAGTTTGGGGATAGGATTTGAAATAGTAGATCATAATGGGATCACCAAGGAAGAAGGTTGGAAATATTCTGTATTATTTGGCGGACCTACCATTAACTTTCGCAATAACAGGTGGTTTGTTATAGCCAACTATTTACCGCAATGGGTTAATCTTCATAAAACTGATGTGGCTCCGGGGAATAAAGTATTGGATGAACATGAAAGAGCAGAAGCAAGAATTTTAATTGGTATTTCATTCTAGTCATATGAACAAAATATTGATAATAATAACGTGTATTGTGTTTATCGGCTGCGCAACAGTTTCAAACCTGAAGCCGGCCGACTCTGATCTGTCAGTCATGCAGCAAAGAGTCCCTGGCATTACGATCGAAGATGCACAGCAAGGATTCAAACTCTATAAATTTAATTGTGCAGGATGCCATTATTTGCATAAACCTAATGATTATACAATTAATGCTTGGGAAAAAATATTGCCTGAAATGTTGAGCAGAGCAAAGATCACATCAGAGAAGGAACAGCAATTGATAAAGAATTATCTTTTTGCAAAATCGAAATGAAAGGACATATCATAATTCCTGTAAACTTTCTTTCGTTGCTTCAATAGTTTTATCAAGATCTTCCTTTCCGAGTGCATTATTCAGGAACCAGCTTTCAAATGCAGAAGGCGGCAAATA
>DASYQG010000534.1:0-7661 GCA_036005825.1 Chitinophagaceae bacterium
GAATTCAAGATCAATAGCTCCTTTCGGTAATACTGTACTCTGATAAGTTCGTACAAAATTCCTGTCTTGCGCTTGTGTAATTATAAAACCATAAACAGTTGCAATGATTAGAATAAATCTTTTCATAAGTTTTATTTTTCCCTGGCAAATGTCAAACTGGTTGTTGGTTATTACTTACGGAATCAGAAATACGGTTTACGCAAAGTGGAAAACATCCTTTACTTTCATACAAACAAGTGTTTTATGAAATGGATCACATTCCTACTTTTCATCTTTTTTAATCTGATGACTTTTGCGCAGGATAGTATGAGTGCTCATTATAAAATTTATGACACCAGGACCAAACAGGTTATAACAATTGACAAGATCGTGACAGACATGTTAAATGCAGATGTTTTATTTTTTGGAGAAGAACATAATGATAGTGCCGGTCATTATTTGGAAAATAAAATTTTCAGAGCATTGCATGCACAATATGCAGATAAAGTTGTTTTAAGCATGGAGATGTTTGAGACAGATGGCCAGCTTGTATTAAATGAATACCTGGGAGGAACTATTGATGAAGCCCGTTTTGCAAGAGATGTAAGGTTGTGGAGCAATTACAAAGATTACCGGCCAATGATAGAATATGCGAAACAAAACAAAATACCGGTCATTGCCTCAAATCCACCGAGGCGCTATGTAAATCTTGTAAGCCGTCGGGGTATGAAGTCACTGGATAGTTTATCAAAAGATGCAAAGAAATTCTTACCGCCTCTTCCGTATGATACATTAAGCGGTCGCTATCGTGAAAAATTTGTTGAGATAATGAAAGGTGGTCCGGGTGGTGATAACCCAAATGTTTATTATAGTCAGAGTCTGTGGGATGCCGGAATGAGTTATAGTATTTATAGTTTTCTAAAAAAGAATAAACACAAAAAAATTTTTCATTGTGTCGGTGGTTTTCATTGTGAAGAAAAACTGGGTACCGCGGCCCAGTTACAAATGAAAAATAAAAAATTAAAAATTTTAAATATCGCCAGCTTTAGCGATGCATCATTTAATAATCCTGATTGGGAAAAATTTAGTTTTAAAGGCGATTACATCATTATCACTAATCCCGATCTGAAAAAAACTTTTTAGTTTAACTTATATGCAAGCAGACGCAACGCATTAAAGACAACTACTAATGTAGATCCTTCATGACCAATAACTGCCGGGCCCATTTCAGCTATTCCTAAAATTGTAAGTGGAATTAGGATCGCAACCATTCCTAAACTAATAACAAGATTTTGCCGGATGATCCGATGTGCTTGCCTGCTTAATCCAATTGCAAATGGAAGATTACTTAATTTATCAGCCATTAAAGCGATGTCGGCTGTTTCCAAAGCAACATCGGAACCTGCTGCACCCATTGCAATCCCAACGGTACTTTTTGCCATTGCCGGGGCATCGTTTACTCCATCACCAACCATTGCTACTTTTTTTTCATCGGTTCTTAATTTTTCAATTGCCGCCACTTTTTGTTCCGGCATTAAATTGCCCCATGCATCTGTAATCCCGATATCTTTTGCAATTGCTTCTGCTACTTTCTGATTATCGCCTGTAAGCATGATCATTTTGCGAATACCTTCCTTCCTCAACTCCGATAATGTTTCCTTTGCATCTTTTCTTGCGATATCCATCAATGTAACAATGCCAATGAACTTATTATCCTGCTCCACGATCATTGTTGTGTTACCTTGTCCTTCCAGGTCTTCAACTTTTGATCTCAGGTCAGCAGGTAATTCATTATTCTTTTCAGTAAACAATTCTTTATTCCCCACATGAATTATGCTGCCATTATAGTTCGCTTTTATTCCTCTGCCCTGTATTGCCTGCACATTTGATCCTGCAGCTACATCTTTATTTAATTTCTCAGTCCCACCTTTTACAATTGCTGCAGCTAGTGGATGATCGCTTAACTTCTCAACTGCTATCACGATCTCCAGTAATTTTTCTTCTGCAATCCCATTAAGTGGGTAAACACCGGTAAGTTTCGGCTTACCTTCTGTCAATGTCCCCGTCTTATCAAATGCAATTGCAGTAAGTGAACCCAATTCTTCTAGTGGCTTTCCACCTTTTATCAATACGCCAACTTTAGCGGCTCTTGCTACGCCGCTCAAGACAGCACTTGGAGTTGAAATAGCCAATGCGCAGGGACTTGCCGCTACCAATACTGCCATTGCCCTATAAAAACTTATACTGAATGGTTCATCGATCACTAAGAAAGCAAACAATAATAAGATGATAAGGATCAACACTGAGGGCACATAATACTTTTCAATTTTATCAGTGAAATTTTGCGTTGGTGATTTTTGTGTTTGTGCCTCATTTACAAGTTTTACCAGGCGGGCAATCGTACTATCTGCAGCAACCTTTGTTACTTTTATCTCTAATGTTTCTCCGCCATTAATAGTTCCGGCAAATACTTTATACTTCGCCTCTAACTTATCTGCCTTTTCAGTGTCTATGTTTGGATCTTCAACAGGGATCTTATCTACTGGCATACTTTCTCCAGTGATCGGCGCCTGGTTTACACTGCTACTACCACTAACCACAAATCCATCAGCTGAAATCTTTGAATTAGGTTTTACAACAATGATATCCATGGCTTTTAATTCTTCGATACCAACTTCCTTAATATCATTCCCGTTCTTTAGAAAAGCTGTTTTAGGTGCTAGCCCCGCCAATGCTGCAATAGATTTTTTTGCTTTTTCCATTGCATAATGTTCCAATGAATGACCAAGGCTAAATAAAAAAAGTAACAAGGATCCTTCAGCCCATTTTCCCAAAAATGCGGCGCCAATTGCTGCAACGAGCATTAAAAAATCTATTTCAAAATGTCCTTTGGCTATCCCTTGTATTGCTTCTTTAGTTGTATAGAATCCTCCAAATAAATAGGCGAGCACATAGCTTATGATTGGCACATAACCAGGTAATCCTTTAATAAACGACAATCCAAAACCAATGCCTAAGAAACCACCGCAAATGATCGCAAATATGAGTTCCGTCTTTTCTCCGAATATGCCTCCGTGTGGATGTTCATGGTCTCCATCATGTTCATCATGTCTATGCTCTTTATGTTTATGATCATGCTCTTCCTTCTTCGTTGCATGCATATGTTTATGTACCGGGATAGTTTTTAATTCTGGTGAAATTACCTGCAGACCGATCTTCTTTAGATGTTTATAGATTTTTACGGGAGTAGTTTCATGATGATCAAATTCAATCCTTATCCATCCGCTTGCCGATGCCGAAACAGATAAAATTCCTTTGATATCTTTTAAATTTATCTCTACAATTCGTGCATGCCTTACATGTCGAATGCCTTTAACCTCAAGCAAAAGATGTCCATATCTTTCCGTGATCTCAGTCCCAGCCTCTTCCGCCAAGTTTTGAACTTCTTCAATTGATATTTCATCGGGGTTGTAATGAAAACAAAGCTTTGCTTTTGATGTTGTTGTTTCCGGGACAACATGCACTTTTTCTATTCCCCTTCTTTTTTCCGTTGCAGCGATTATTCGTTGTACACATTCATCTTTCTCATCCGGGATATCAGGCAGCACAATATCAAGATCGATCTTAATTTTATCCATAGAAAATTTTAAACACTTCTCCGTTATTGTTTTTCGGCTTTCTTCTCTGCTTTCTCCGCATTTTCAGTGATATCACCTTCTTTAAACAAAACATTCTTCATGATCACTTTCCATTTTTCTTTTTGACGCAATAAGAATTCGAGGTCCATTGCGAAATGGATGAATTCTTCTTCCTGCGCCTTTTGCATGATCTTTTTTGCTTCTTTATCTTTTTCCAAAGAAATACGTTGCTCATACCAACCAATTGCCTCGGCTTCTTCTGTTAAAGATGTAAGCATACGTGCAAATGTTCTTGTCTTATGTGATAGTTCGCTTGCTGGTTCATGATATTGCTCAAATCCCATTTTAAAAGTTTTAAGAGTGATTAAATTGTTTTTTATCAATAGCTCAGTTTACATCTAAAGTCGCAATTTTATTCCACCATTCATTACAAATCCATCAAGCGGTGCATAAATATCTCTGAACTGCGGATTATCAATCGTACCGGTATAAATAGTATCAAATTTTGTTTGTCTTGTATCGGTAAAGTTTTCAAAGTTTATGTACAATGAAAATTTTTTCCAAAGCTTTTCCGCCATAAAACCGGTGATCCAATAAGATTTACCAGTTGCCCCATCGCTTAGTTGCTGTTTGCTGAAATAATAAGCTTCCAACCCAATTTTCCATTTTTCCTCCACTTCATAAAGCAAGACATTATTCAATCGGTGCCGCGGTGTCAGGTAATTTTCAGTTTTTGTATCTCCTTCATGCAGGTAAGCCTTCGTATAAGTGTAACCGATAAATAATTTGAATCTACCATATCCCAATTTCACATTTGTTTCCATGCCCCTGCTATCAAAGTGTCCTGCCACATTAATGAACTTATAAACCGGGGCACCCAATGCAGCTTGCAGTATTAGTGGATCATGAATACGGGTATAAAAGAAAAGATGATTAAAACTGAAACTTACTTTACCATCTGCAAACTTTGTACGGTAATTTATATCAGCATTCACACCATAACTTTTTTCCATCTCATTTTCGTCAGGATCTATTGGAAGCACATTCTTGTATAATAATCTTTCGCTTTCTTCGGTAAAAATTGTTGGCGTTTTGTAACCCATTCCGCCCCCGATACGTGAAGAAAGTTTTGAAGAGAATTTAAATAGCATTGAAAGTCTCGGAAGAAATGCAAAACCATAATCTTTTACATAATCCCCACGCAAACCTGTTTCCATGCTGAATTTATCACTGACTTTAAGATTGTTTTGAATAAACAACCCGGTTGTGATCTGTTCATAGTTTCTCGACGGAGTTGCTGTCAATTGTATTTCTTCAAAGCGATCGGTTACAAAATTTATACCCCCATTCCATTCTGATCTTTCACCATGATAAGAATAAGTGGCCTCGCTAAATGTACCTGTTTGTGTTCCATTAAATACATAATTAGTTACATCGATCACTCTGTGAAAACGATTAATGCTATTCTTCAATGTGAACTGGCTTTTGTCATTAAAATGGTGATCCAGCAAAAGCTGCGAGCTGTAGCGGTCTGTATTATTTCTTTCAGTATAACCAGTAGGTTTATTCCCTTTAATAAATTCTATATCGCCCCCGGTTCTTTTTTCAGTTGTAACATTTCCACCGATCATTAATTGTGTTTTCGCTTTTAAATAAAAGAAAAGTTTGGGGTTAACGGTGTAGCGTTCAAATTTTGGAATAGCTGTTAATCCAACATCAGATGGATCATAGGCCGAATTACTGTTGCGTGATCCAAATAAAGTTATTCCGACATTCTTAAATTTTTGTCCATAAAAACCGCTTGTGTTTAACCCGCCTGCACTTGTTATATCGATATGAAAATTCAATTCTCTTTCTTCTTTTGGTGTTTTTGAAATAAGATTCACCAAGCCTGCAATAGCTCCTCCTCCATATAATGTAGAAGAGGATCCTTTGATAACTTCAAATTGTTTCAGATCGAGTGGTGGCGTTTGTAATAAACCTAATCCTCCGCTGAATCCTGCATACAAAGGCAATCCATCCTTCAGTATTTGTGTATATCGACCATCTAATCCCTGGATTCGAATTGAAGAATTTGCAGAAGTTGCTGATGTTTGTTGCGTAGTGATACCAGTACTTTCATTTAATACCATTCTTATATCACCGGGTTTCATATTTGCTTTTTCATCCAGCTCTTCTCCGGCCACAAATTCAACTCTTGTAGGAATATCCCGTATTGTTCTTGTACTTCGTGTCGATTGGATCACCACTTCTTCTTCCTCTTCTTCCGCTGTTTCCATTTCTATTGTTACATCCTGATCGGGTGGAAAATCGTATTTAACTTCCTTTTCTGCATAGCCAACTGAAGTGATCTTGATTGTATGTTTCCCTGCAGGAATATCTTTTATTAAAATAACACCTGTGGAATCAGCGGCTGCGGTTCTTTTTAATCCCTCAAAAGTCACTGATGCTTTGGCGACGCCTTCACCAGTTTCCTTATTTATAATTTTTGCTTTGAATGTATATTGAGCAGAGGCAGTAAACACTGTAACCAGTATAACTGCAACTAAAAAAAATCGTTGCATAGGTAAATGATTAAATTAAAAAATTGTGATTATGATTTCGGATATCAGGAAAGCTTAGGCGGCTGCCAAAAATCATAATGAACATCAGGAATGGAAGAAAGAATAAATCCTGCATATTGATGGGAAGTAAAAGCAGGAACTATTTCAATGCTATTATTATCAAATGAAATAGTAAAGCCAGAGCAACCTGTGCAAGTAAAAAATGGCGAGCAGCTACCGCAATCGCCATCTCCTTTCTCATGATTTGCTTGCTGCGCAATTTTATCTTCAGGACAATTGTCGAATGTGCAACAGGGAATAGCAAAAAGTAAAAGTAAATAAGCAGATAATATGAAAGCGAATACTTTCATGGTTGTTTTAAGCTCTTAACAATAATTCACAAGGTTTAAGCCCGGTATGTTTTTTAAACGCAGTGGAGAAATGGGAAATAGAAGAATAACCTAAAAGCATAGAAACTTCAGTTACACTTAATCCTTTTTCATACAGTAAATATTTAGCATGCTCCATTCTTTGGCTTTGATAAAAATCAAAGATGGTAGTGCCAAACATTTCTTTAAACCCTTTTTTCAGGTAACATTCGTTGATCGCTACTTTACGGCTAAGTTCTTTAATGGTGATGGGCTCACCAATATGCTGGATCAGGATCTCTCTTGACTTAGTTATTTTTTCACGATCGGCTTCGTTTGCAAGGAATTTACAATTGATCACATCAATTTCTTTTTCACCCAACATGCAATCGAGACTGTAAAGCAACAGCATCTGGGTTTGAGCATTGATGTAAATATTTTCGAGGCTATCAGTGAAAGTATGATTCAGCAATCCTTCTAATACCATTCTTGTTTTGCCGCAAAGTGGTAATATCTTGGTAAAAGAAGAAACATGTTTGAATTTCAACACATCATCGCTCAGCACCTCATTTCCTTTGCGTGTCACAAATTGAGAAATATGTGCCGGTGAAAAACGGAAGCTCATTACATCCACACTTTCCACTCTTTCTACGCAGGATCTTGAAGCGCTGTATTTGCACATATTGCATTCTGTATCTTTCTGACGACAATACACATTCCCTGATACACAGAATTTCAATTCAAGGTAATTTTCTTTCGGCTTGCTCTTTTCGTAGTGATAAACCAGCATGCCCATATCTTCCATGTTCCAGCCACCAGTATTATGATACCTGTTAATAGTATACTGCACTGAACCGGGTATCAGCCTTACTTTTTCCTGGAGCATCACGAACTGATCCTGCAAAACAGATTGACGATAAGCCAGTGATAATATATCCGGAGGATTATGCATTAGTCTACAAATTTACAACACAATCGGCTAATTGCCTTAACATAGATCAATCATGACGATAATTCTACCTTAAAACAGGGTGTTTTAAAAAAAATTCTCTGTTTGGCTTTAACGATTAACTTTGCCGGGCCTCCCCCGAACAGATCGGGGGAGACTTTTATTAAATGATTCATCCCCATAC
>DASYQG010000535.1:0-9124 GCA_036005825.1 Chitinophagaceae bacterium
GCAACTGTTTTTATCTTATCATCCAGGTGGCATCCGGAACAAAATAGCAAGCAAGAATTTAGTAAAAGAAGGAAATAAAAATTGGTCGGAACTGACAACCAAATGTTTTTCATTAAATGCATTGTGATTTGCTGTTAAACGCAGAAAAACCGGGTTTATTTCTGCTGGTGATAATTTTAAGAACGGAAGTACAAAAAATTTCCTTTGAGAAATAATTGTCAGTTGTGTCGGGAATATTTTTTTGCCCAAGGTCTTGCCTGAAAACATGCAGCAATAGAAAATATAGGACGAACAGTTTGTAACTCAGGCCAGTTTTATAATGCACGTTGCATCCACCCATTTTTAGGGATATCGAAAATTGCAACAACAAAAAATGCTGAACGAATAGGACATGATCTGTATCAAGAGGCGCCTGCCAAATTTGCCCGATCGATTTTGACATTTGTTAGGGTATAAAAGACTGCACACAACATAGAGGTTCCAGGGGACAAGACATTTCAGAGTGTTTGCCTGGACCTTAGATTTTGCCAATAACAATCTTTTACCCCTTACTCAACAAGAACCCATTTCCGCAAGAAATGGGATTTTGTATTAAAGTCACTAATACAATTTTGTATGTATGAAATTCCTTTCAGCCATTAACCTTATCTTATCACTGCTTTTTTTTGGATACGCCGATGGCCAGTTCTCTTTTGAGATCAATCCAAGTGTCAAAAGAATAGGGCTTGCTCTTGATGTGTTTCATAAAATAGATAAACAAAAAAAATGGAGTATCTATTCACATAATCTTGTAGCCTATCAGTATAACGATAACAAAACAGCGTTTCTGATATTTAATAAGCTTTCCTATACGTCCAATTCAGGAATTGGTTTTTCTGCAAACCTGGTCGGTAAGATTCATCGCTTCTATCCAAGCGTAGGATTACATTTTGACAAAAAAATAAATCACACTAGTATTTTTGTGCTCACTACTTATCCCTTTGATAAGAATTGTTATAATGAGACCTTTTTAATTTTCGGTAATAAGTATCCTGTCGCTAAGAAACTTAAATTCGTTTCGCAATTGGAATTCTATGCGAGTCTGCAGAGATGGTCGCATAATCAATCTGTAGAAAAGTTGAAACTGGGTCTTGAATTTCATAAAACGCAGACAGGTTTTTTTAATGAGTCTGTTCAAAACGGTGGTAAATTCAATTTGAAAACCATCAACTTTGGCTGGTATCTAAAACAAAGCTTTTAGAACAAATGAAGTGTTGTTTTCCGTACGCAAAGTGTTTTAGGCAAAAAAAAATACAACAATAGAAAATGCAGAACGAGATATAAGTTTCGCCAATCTGCCTGATTTGGATGGATTGATGCAATAAAGTAGTTTTAAGTTGCGGCAATACATGAGTTAGCGGCAATCATCTAACCCTATATGCAAACAGAAACCCAATCATTTGAAGTCGTTGTTAGACGAAAAGTTCCATTCGTAACTTCCTTTCTGTTTCATGCACTTATTATACTCGGACTAATCTTATTTCTGATAAATATTTTCTTTTTGCCATCAACTCATTCTTCCGACGAAATGAAAGTAGCATATTTTATACTTGTCATACCTGACATTATTAAAAAAGCTTTAATTATATCCGGAATTGGTTTTTTAATTGTGTTGCCGCTATATTTAGGCCTACGACTCTATAAATCTGCATCATTAATTTTCAATGTTGATAGAATTACAATTACTGGATCTCGAATCAACCTTGACATGCCAGTTGAAAGAATTCAACGAGTATATTGCATGGACTCAACAAATTTGCAAGGCGAATCCAGAAATAAGCTTACAATTTACTTCCAACAAAGAAGGGACAAAACAATAAGAGTCCGACTAAAACATTATGAGCAATTACATGTATTTATGGACAGATTAACTCAATACGAAAACATTGATTTCAAATTTTATGACTTTAACGTAAGTCCTGACCCAGAGAACGAGATATGAAAGCCGCTAACAAACGCATTTGTGCTATTGGGGTGCGACGCAAGGCGTCGTTCAACTGCAGTAATGCTACTCAGCTTTTTGTCCCCAGCTTGACATTTACTATCGAGCAACAGAATAAATTTTTATCTTTAGTAACAACGTTCGACCAACGTCGCCGGGGGCGACGAATAGATGAAGTCCCCAACAGCACAAATGCCTTGACGTTAGCAGCAATTTTCAAACAGACATGCAGACAGTATTAATAACAGGAGCGACTTCAGGTATCGGTTTGACTATTGCAAACAGACTTCACAACAATGGCTTTAAAGTTTATGGAACAAGCCGTTTTCCTGACAAGCATCAAGACAAAGTAGGTTTTGAGCTATTACCGCTGGACATTACTTCTGAAACATCTATTCGTTATTGCATTGGTTTATTTTTATCTAAATCAACGACCATAGATGCATTGATAAATAATGCAGGAATAGGTGTTTGCGGCAGCGCAGAGGAAACGAGCGCAGAATTAGCTGACAAACAATTTCAGACAAACTTTTGGGGAGCTGTTCATATGACAAAGGCTATTTTGCCAATAATGCGACAACAAAGACATGGTAAAATCATCACCATCGGTTCATTGGCTGGACTTATTGGAGTTCCTTTTCAAAGTTTTTATGCTGCGTCAAAACATGCCTTAGAAGGATTTTTCAAATCGCTTAGGTTTGAAATCAAGTCTTTCAACATTAAAGTTTCAGTCGTTGAACCAGGATTTTTTAAAACTAATCTTCATCATGCTTTTGAATTTGCAACGCCAAGTATTAGCGACTATGATACCACAAGAACTAATGCGTTGGGAGTTTTTTCAAATTCAATCAATAATGCCCCTACGCCAGAACCTGTTGCAGAAGCTATTTTGAAAATACTTCATTCAAAAAATCCCAGATTTAGTTATCGAATTGGAAGCGATGCTAAAACGTTACCTTTATTACAGTTTGCATTTAACAGGTTGTTTGAAATAGGAACAGCAAGAAAATTCAAACTTTGAAGTAACATTGCCCTGTTCTTCGTAGTGTTCATTAAAAATAAAAACATTTTCATCGTTGGACTGAGTTTGTAACCCAGCCGACATTTCATCCGCTACCGGTCTTGCTCGGTAAACATTTCAACAATAAAAATGGTGAACGAGATATAAGTTTCGCCAATCTGCCTGATTTGGATGGATTGGTGCAATAAAGTAGTTTTAAGTTGCAGCAACAAATAAGTTGTACGCAATTTTTTTATTTCAGTAAGTCAAATCAAATACGATCTCCCAAATTCGATAAAATGAGTAGAATGCTCAGGACAGAAAAGAACAAATTTATCAGGCTCCTCAGACGAGCATGACTGATTAATGCATTAAGCCCAATTAGCCGTTGTGATATAAGTATTGACACGTAGTACCACAAAACACTCAATCCCACTATTACAAATATGAAACTGTCTCGTGAAATAATCATACCGTTACTGCCGGAAATCTTTGTATTTGTAAGCTGTCCCAGACTATTGTAGAAAAAAAATAACACAACAATTGGCAACAAAGAAATAATTACACAAATAAGATTTGATTTCTTTTTCATGGTTGATATTTGCAATGCTAAAATAAAAATATTTTCTCAATGTGGAAAGCTGAATAGTAGCGATACAGCTTAGTACATAAAAAATTTTTCCTCTACAAGTTTCGCCTGCGCGGGGCTTTGAAATATTTTAGGGTTGTTTTGGAATTCTGTCTTGGCTAGTTTTTTAATCTCTGCAAATATTTCTTTTACTTAATATCTATTTGCGTCCGCGCCAACGGCTAAAATGGATAAAACCGTTTGCGAGGAACAAACGGAAGCAGAAGTACTCAAATTTTTGGATAGAAGTTTGCTGAATATCTTCCAAAACTGCGATGACTAATAGTTCTATAGCATGCTCTTTACCATTACTTTCATTAATGTCAGCCTGCATCAGCAATAATGAAAAAGATAAAAATATCAATGCGTCAACTTTACCTGTTCCATTGTACGATACGATCCTTAATTTAGATTCTGCTTTTTTTGGCGCATTCAACAGGAAAGATATTGAAGGAGTAAAAAGATATCTTAGTGAAGACCTGGAGTTTTATCATGATCAGGGAGGCGTCACTAATTACGAGCAAAATATAAATGCATTTGAAAAAACATTTCAAAGTGAGAGAAAAGTAAGAAGAGAATTGATAAGGACAAGCTTTGAAGTGAGTCCAATAAAAGATTATGGTGCAGTTGAGTTAGGTGAGCATTTTTTCTATGCAACTGAAAAAGGCGCAGACGAAAAACTAAGTAGCAAAGCAAAATTTGTTCACCTCTGGCAAAAGAAGAATGGAGCATGGAAGATAACCCGCATAATCAGCTATGCCCATCTTGAGAACGTAAGTAAAACAAAATAATTTTCCGTCCGCCTGGTGTTTTCCGCCGGGAACTCTGCAACAACAAAAAATGCTAAACGACATATAAGTTTCGCCAATCTGCCTGATTTGGAGGGATTGGCGCAATAAAGTAGTTTTAAGTTGTAGCAATCCATAAGTTAGCTGCAAGCTATGAGAAAAACAAGAAATCCCAAAAACGTTTTAAAATATGAGCAAATGGAACGGTAAATACATCTTGTTTTTTGGAGCATTATTAGGGCTGTTACGAATTGTTTTCTATTTTATAGTTCTAAAGTTTAAGTTTGATCCTGGCTATACCATTGATATCATATTTGTTATTTACTTAACTCTTTGGCCACTGCTGTTAAAACCGCGAAAGGTCTATTCCGTTATTTATATCTTATTTGCGAATCTTTTAATAGTAGCAGTTTCGATACTCGTTAATGATTTTTTTAAAATTTTTTACAGCCACCCCAAATTAAACCCAGATTTTTTTTCTGTAAGGGGCCTTGTTGCACTTTCCATTTTCAACTTAATATTAATATCTAGTGCCTGCTATTTTACAATTCAATCCTTTTTTAAATCCAAATGGAAGCACTCTTCAACCTCGGACTTTGAATCAATCGGTCAATAATAGTTGGGGCTTTCTTATAAAAACCGCTGGTTCGTGTCCGATAATTAAATGAAGATGCCCGGTTGCGTGTGGCCACGCAATCGAACAACAAATAAAGTGATGCGTTGCGACACGCATCACGGCATCATTTTTTCCGCCCGCCGAGGTTCTTGTCAGGAAACTTCACAACAAAATAATTGCCGAATAGAATTACTGAAAGTACAAGAGTGCGACGCAACGAAAGTATTATAGTAGTACTATAGCTTAGTACATAAAAAATATTTTCTCGATAAGTTTCATCTTCGTGAATAGATCAAAAACTAAAAGCCCCGACTGAGCGGGGCTTTTAAATTTTAGAATTGTTTTAGAATCCTGTCTTAGATGGCTTCTTGATCTCTTCAAGCATTTCCTTTACTGCTCTTTCCAGTTGAGGATCTTTCCCCTTTAAAATAGATTTATAATCATTCACCACTTTTATATCCGGTTCAAGCTGCAGATTTTCAACGGGGCGATCTTCTTTTCCGATAAATGCCACCATTGGAATTCCAAAAACCAGCGTAGGATCGATCTGTGTTTCCCACCATACTGCTGTTCCGGTTCCTGCCACAGGCATACCGATCAGTTTTCCAACATTAAGGCTTTTGTATGCATACGGGAATAGATATGCATCGGAATAATTGCTCTCACTCATCAGCACTGTTGAAGGATTTGACCAGCGACCTCTCGGTTCCCACGCACCCACTTTCACACTTTGCGGAGCCATCTGCATATATTTCTTTCCATTTAAAAATGTTGAAAGTTCATCATGAAGATTACCTCCGCCATTGAAACGTGTATCAACGATCAATGCATTAGCAGTGATAGCCTTGCCCAGCACATCTTCAAAAACTGTTCTGTAGCTGGCATCATTCATTCCCTGCACATGTATGTAAGCCACTTTACCACCAGAAAGCTCTTCCACTTTTTTGCGATTGTTTCTTACCCAGCGGTCATACAACAAACCTCCTTCTTCCTGTTGTGTAATGGGTTTTGTTGTTTCATCCCATCTTGTTTTTGTTTCCGGATCATAAAGGCTTAGCAAAACATTTTTCCCTGATTTGCGGTTAAGCAATTTATTCCAGTCCATATCTTCTTTTATATCATCTCCGTCTATTTTCTCGATCACAACTCCTTGTTTGATCTTTGTTTTTGCATTCATAAATGGACCGCCATCCAGCACTTCCATCACTTTCACTCCGTCACCATCATAAGTTTCATCATATAACAAACCAAGACTCGCGGTGGCATCTCCATTTTGCGCTTGCGGTGCATACCGGCCACCGGTGTGAGATGCATTTAATTCACCCAAGAACTCACTGAGCAGTTCCTGGAAGTCATAATTATTATTTATATGAGGCAGGAATTTTGCATATTGTGTGTGATAGAAATCCCAATCTACACCCTGCATTTTCGGATCATAAAATTTTTTCCTTACCTGTCTCCATGCATGATTGAAAATATATTCTCTTTCTGCTGTTGCCTGCAAAACCATTTCTCCATTAACCGTTACAGGTGATGTTTTACCGGCATCAGCATCAACTTTCATTATACGGCCGTCACTCACAACAAACAAACTCTTTCCGTCTTTTGAAAGATCCATTCCGGCCGGGCCACCATCCAGTTTCGCAACCAACTTTGTTTCTTTTGTCCTTGCATTGGTGGACCAGAGATCATATCCTTTTTCCATTCTTGCAGCGAAATAAAGTTTCTCTCCATCCGGGCTCAATACATAATCTGAAATATTTCCTGAGTTGATCGAAAGACGAAGTTTTCTTGTTTCGAGACCTGCTAAATTTGGCTCCCATCCTTTTGGCGGTGTCACCGATTTCTTAGTTGTATCTTTTTTAGCATCTTCTTTTTCTTTGTCCTCTTTTTCTTTTAATAATGTAAAATCATCCTTGCTTAATTTGTAACGATCATAAGTATCCTGGTCAAAGAACATAGCATAAACATCAACTTCTCTTGCGCCTTGCAGGGCCAGCGGTCTTTTTCCATCACGATCTGTAACCCATAGCAAGGCTTTTCCACCTAATGCCCACTGTGCTCCGCCATCAAAGAACCCGCTTTGCGTAAGGTTTTTTCTTTCGCCGGTTCCATCTGCTTTCATCAATGCTATTTCAGAATTTGTATAGCGGCCTTCCTGTGAACTGAAGGCGATCCATTTGCCATCAGGTGACCATGTATAATTCTGATCGCCGTCTGCATAGGAAAAATTTACACCTTGCGGAACGACCGTTCTGCTTTTTTTAGTTGCGATATTATATACCTTGATAATATTTCTTTCTTCGAGATAGGCGATCTCTTTTCCGTCTGGTGAAATGACCGGTTGAAATTCTTCTGCATCCGTTGCGATCAATGGTTCTTCTTTCACAATGGTTGATGCATAGAAATAGGGTTCTTCTTTGCGATCAATATAAGCCCTGTAAATATCCCAGCTATTTCCTCTTTCGCTTGCATAATAAAGTGAACGACCATCGGGAGCAAACTCAACTGTTCTTTCCTGTTGTGCTGTGTTGGTAATACGCTTTGTGATCCCACCTTCAACGGATGTAACAAAAACTTCTCCTCTTACCACAAAGGCAATTTCTTTTCCGTTTGGCGATAACGCTGTTTGTGTGATACCTGTATTGATCGGGAGGATCTTATCATCCTTACCGCGGATATCGGCATTGATGGCGATATGTATCTTTTGAGCTGAACCACCATCTTTCATAGTATAAATTTCGCCATCATTGGTAAAGCAAAGAACTCCATCATTGGAACGGGTAAGGAAGCGAACAGGATTATCTTTCATTTTCGTTACCTGCGACATGCTGCTCTGACCGCCAATAGTTCCTTTGTAAATGTTTTGTGTTCCGTTCTTTTCACTCAAATAATAAAATGTATTATCATCTCCACCCCAAACAGGATCCCTGTCCTCACCTTCAAATGATGATACCTGTGTGTATTCATCTTTTTTCATATCGTAGACCCAGATATCTCTTGTCACCGCAGATGTATGATGCTTGCGATAGGCATCTTCAAAACCCTTCCTGTCCTGGAAAAGGATCTTATCACCTTTGGCATTGAATTTTGCAAATTCAGAACCGGCAGATAAAACCATTACTGAGCGGCCGCCATCAACGGGCACTTCGTATAATTTCTGAAACAATGCCCGTATGGGAAAACGGGCTGACGTGTAAATGTCATTCCTGTTCGTCCCAAACAAAACCTTTTTATTGTCTGGTGTAAAATCATAGGGAAAATCATTGGCGGAATGATAGGTTAGTCGTTTTGCTTCGCCGCCGGAAGAAGGCATTATAAATACATCAAAATTTCCATATCGATCAGATGCAAATGCCAGCCATTTACCGTCATGACTCCAAACCGGCATGTAATCATAAGCTTCGTGTAAGGTTAGTGGTATCGCATCGCCACCACTGCTGGGTACTTTATAGATATCGCCTTTATAACTAAAGACAATTGTTTTTCCATCGGGAGAGATAGCCGGATAACGCAACCACAAAGGGTTGGTTTGTGCAGTGATCTGCAGAGTTATACTTACTGTGATGCACAGCAACAGTGTGATTTTTTTCATAAGCAAAAATTTTGAGGGAACTAAAGTTAACAACAAAAACAAACGATCGGTTACCGTTAGTAAAAATTGACTTTGGGGCGACCGTTCTGAATTTAGATGCAGCTTAGTTCATAAAAAACATTTCTCTATAAGTTCGCAGATCTGCGTTCAATAGAACATTGCTGCATAGCTCTTCGCAAATAATTGCCAGGCGGCACTATCCTTTACCTGCCATAAGATCGCTCCGATCAAAAAGACTATAAACACTACCAGGAATGGCTTGTAGTTTTTCTTCCTGTAAATATCAAAACCCAACAAGGTTCCAACTATTACCAGGTCAAGTACATCAGTTATTGTCAAAGCGGTTGGAAACGCTACACCACTGCTAATAAGTCCACGACCTACTCCGGGCCCTATTGCCAACATACCTGTGGCGATCATATAACGCATGTGTGAAGCAGAATTTTTTCTATAGAACATGGCCAGTGTCCAAAAGATTGCGAATGTCAAATAACCTCTTATATCAAGCACCATGGT
>DASYQG010000536.1:0-2401 GCA_036005825.1 Chitinophagaceae bacterium
AGCTTAATAAAGACTTTTTTACTCGCAGCTCATAGCTCGAAGCTCGTAGCTATATTTGCTGCATGAAAATTCTAATGGTTTGTTTGGGCAATATTTGTCGCAGCCCGATGGCCGAAGGCTTATTGCAGGATAAGGCATGGACAGCAGCTTTGAAATGGAGTGTGGAGAGTGCAGGCACCAATGGTTATCATATAGGTGAAGCGCCGCATCCATTATCACAAAAAGTGGCACGGATAAATGGAGTTGACATCAGTAAACAACGATCAAGAAGTTTTGTGGCTGAAGATTTTAATCGTTTTGATAAAATTTATGCAATGTCTGATGATGTGATAGATGAAATGCGAAGAATAGCAAAAAATAAATTTGATGAAAAGAAAGTTGACCTTTTGTTGAATGAATTGTTTCCCGGTCAAAATGTTGATGTGCCTGATCCCTGGTATGGCCCTGAACCCGGATTTCACGAAGTATTTAAAATGATAAATGAAGCATGTGATGTGATCATAAAAAAATATTCAATGATCAATTTTCAAATTCCAAAAACTCACAAATAAGTAACCGATAGCCATGGCTAAACCATCATTACCACAAGGTACAAGAGATTTCGGACCAGAGGTTGTTCGCAAACGCAATTATATTTTCAATACGATCAAATATGTTTTTGAGCTGTACGGTTTCCAACCCTTGGAAACACCTGCAATGGAAAACTTAGATACGTTGATGGGAAAGTATGGAGAAGAAGGAGATAAACTGATCTTTAAAATTTTGAATAACGGCTTAGATAATATAGACAAAGAAAAACAAATAAGAGAAGACTTTGAAAAAGTATTACAAGGGAAAAATACAAAAGGAATAACCGAAAGAGCGCTGAAGTATGATCTTACGATTCCTTTTGCAAGGTATGTGGCAATGAATCACAACCAGCTCACATTTCCATTTAAGCGTTATCAATTACAACCCGTATGGCGGGCAGACAGGCCACAAAAAGGAAGATACCGTGAATTTTATCAATGCGATGCGGATGTGGTTGGAAGTAATTCTTTATTGAATGAGATCGAACTTGCATTGATTTATCACCATGTCTTTGTTCAATTAGGAATTATGAATTATGAATTAAGAATTAATCACCGCAAAATTCTTTCTGCTCTTGCAGAGTTGTGTGGTGGTGCGGAAAAGATGAATAATATCGCTATTGCCATTGATAAACTTGACAAGATAGGTTTGGAAAAAGTAAAAGATGAATTGAAGCAAAAAGGGTTCAATGAAAACCAACTTGGTATCATCGAAAAGTATTTAAGTATTACCGGAAGCAATTCTGAAAAAATAAAAAGCTTAAGTGAATTAATTGGCGCAACTGAATCAGGAAAAAAAGGAATTGATGAGTTAAACTATATTCTCAATCTTAAACCTTCAACCTTAAACTTCCAACTTGATCTTACACTTGCCCGTGGTCTTAATTATTATACAGGCGTCATCTTCGAAGCTAAAGCTCCTGCTGAAGTAAAGATCGGAAGTATCGGTGGCGGTGGACGTTATGATGATCTTACTGGTTTATTTGGCGTTCCCAATATTCCCGGTGTTGGAATCTCATTCGGTGTCGATCGTATCTATGATGTAATGGAGGAATTGAATCTGTTTCCTCCCGATGTGCATGTAGGCACGCAGGTTTTGTTCTTTAATTTAGGAGAAAATGAAAGTAAAGCTGCGTTCAGCTTAATGCAACAATTGAGAAATAAAAATGTTCGTTGCGAACTTTACCACGAAAATGTAAAGTTTGATAAACAATTCAAATACGCCGAAAAGAAAAATATTCCTTTTGCAGTTATTATTGGTAGCAAAGAGCTGGAAGAAAAAACCTGCACAATAAAAAACCTGCTGCAGGGCAGTCAGCAAACTATTCCGCAGCAGGAGTTACTCAACTATAATTTCTGATCATCTTTTTACCAGTAACTCACGATTTGGATTCAGGTAATAAGTAAATGACCATGCGCCACCGCTTTGTTTTTGTCCATCCAACACATAACCTTGTGCCTCTATATGAACACCATTTACTTTTTTATCGTCTCCTCTTTTGAATACAGCAAGGCCGCTGAATTCCACGATCGTGAATGTGTCCCTTCCTGCATCAGTTAGAACAGAAGAACCTGCCGCAGAAGTCATAGTTAATGCATCGCCTGATAATGCAACCGTTACATCGGGAACAACGCTGCCATCAGGAAAAACATATCTACCGACAAAGTCTGACAGCGGTGGCCTCGGTGAAGGATCTGATTGCGCATTAGCGCTAAAAATAAATATTGAGGTCAAAATAAATAAACTGAATTTTCTCATAACAATGGTTTTTAATTTCAAAAGGAAATTAGGTTTTATTTTTTAGATAAAAAAAGGCCGTTATAAAACGGCC
>DASYQG010000537.1:0-1889 GCA_036005825.1 Chitinophagaceae bacterium
CTTTAATCATAAAAACTATTTTGGATAAACAAACTTTGTAGTTTCTTCTTTCATTTTTATTGGTCTTACTTCGATCGTCGCAGTAGGCACATATTCAAACTCTGGATTAGCTTTTGCGATAGCAATAGCCTCGTTCATATCGTTGGCAAGAATATGATAATAACCTACCTGTATTTTACTATTAGGATCGCAGGGAGTTTCTTTCCACGCATTGTTTGAGCCGGAGATAATGATGCCTTCTCTTACTAAGGGCTGGGCTGCTATTAACTTATTCTGTGCTTTAAGTTTGCCAATATAAATCTCACATTGTTTTACAAACTCAAGATGTTTATCAGGCGATAACGCTGCTTTGGCATCGCCCTCGTTGCGGATAAGAAACATAAACTCTTTCATGACTATGAAATTGATTATGACAAAGAATTAGTTCACCGGGCAAAGTTCTGCTAACTTTTTCAAATCTGTCCAACGATAGCCCCCATCAAACGTTCCTTTTTCAGAGTACAATCTTTCTCCTCCCATCGCTTCGTGAAATGCGCAGGAAGGATTCTGAGGAATACCAAACAAGACCATATCATTTACTCCCTTACTTAAAAATCGTCTTGCAACAAGGCCGATGAGTTTGGTACCTAAACCAAGTCGCTGATATTCGCTAAGCAAATAAATTTTATTAAGATCTCCACGTAATTCAGAATTTTCATTATCTCTATATGTTTTTCCTTTTGCAAATCCTACTAATTTATTTGTTTTATCAACGACAAGGATACAAAACCAGGATCCATCATTTTCTTCTGTAAATGCTTTTTGCCATTGATATTGTCTTAACTGGATATTTGGCGATTTCCCAAGTGTATATGTCTGCGCCCATGTTATGGCATGAAGTTTTCCAAGTTCAGGAATGTCGGCTTCTGTCGCATCTCTGAATGTGAAAGAATCTGGAGTTTCTCCACGTTCATAAAGCCTCTTGGTATTTGTTTTCTTGGATGGCCTTTTAAGTCCATTTATAAAACGGCGGACACTATTGATGAAATTCTTCATGAAAATTATTTACTTAGATCTATTATCTCTTTATTCTCATGAACAAAAACTCCTTTTTCATTCTTTTTTGCTAAAACAAGCATGACCTTCGCCACATCTTTTCCTTGTATTGCTTTGTATTTTTCGGGGATAAGAAACGAAAGGCCTGTCATTACTGCTTTGCCAATATTTTCTCCAAGACGAAATTCTTTTCTTTCTCCAAGTAACAATGAAGGCCGCATGATATGAATGGTTTTCAAGCCAACCGTTTTTACAGCCTCATCCGTTTCTCCTTTTAAATGTTGATAGAAATTCCTGCTTTTGGAATTTGCACCGGCGGAGGAGACAAGAATAAATTTTTCACAGTCTGTCATTTTGCAAAAGCGGGCAAGCTTAACAGGGATATCAAAATCAATTTTGCGATAAGCTTCTTTATCACCTTTTACTTTTTTCATAGTTGATCCGATGGAACAAAACAAAACATCGCTATTACTTAAAGCCACGAGTAATGAATCGCTGTCATTAAAATCAATGATCTTCTTTTCCAGTTTTGGATGAGTAAAATCGATTGGTCTCCGGATAAGAATCCTTACAGTATCAAAATAAGGATCATTCAGCAATTCTTCCAGCAAATAACTGCCAATCAAACCGGTGGCGCCAACAAGTGTTGCTGTCATGCTTTTTTATTTATACTCATACACAACATAGCCCCATGGCTCTATCTTCCATTCTTTATCACTCAACGGCTCATTTGTTCCCATGAATACATTATAAGGATTGCCATGAAGGTCTTTGTCGCTTACTTTTATAGTTTGTTCTGCCTTTGAAAGATTAAGAATTACAAAAACTTTTTTACCATCTTTTTCTCTTACATA
>DASYQG010000538.1:0-2392 GCA_036005825.1 Chitinophagaceae bacterium
GGTTGATAGCCTCCCATAAAACTCAAATAGGCAGAATAATTCGCTTGTCGGTATCGCGGCGCAAATAACCTGAATTCATTAAATGCAGTTGCCTGGTTCAATATTGTTCTGTTATCGGTACGGGTATTTAATGTTTCATTATTCACATCTGCATTCATTTGGTTATTTACTTTCTGTAAATAAGTTGTAGGATGTATAAAGAATACATCGATAGTACTATCGTAAAAATAATTTTTACGTAAAGGTTCAGGAATACTGTCGCCAATATCATATTTGTATGGATGCGAAGCCCAGCTGTGAAAATTTGAATAATCAGGAGCAGCTGAAATCTCTCCGGCATCAGAAGCGTTTCTATCTCTAAACCCGGCTTTTTGTGAAAAGGATTGGTTGGAAATAAAAAATAAACCAATAGTTACAATTATGATCTTTGATCCTGCATCCATAGGAAAGTTTTTGTGACTGATAGACGGAATCAAAAACAAATTAGTTTACTCTGAATGCAAATTTCTTTTGTGAAAAATAACTGAAAGCGACCACAAAGAATGTAGTTGCGATCTTAGCAGGTAGCGGCCACCAGCCAAAGACCTCAACAAATAATTTCAAAAAGCCATAATTAAGCAAAAAGCATACAAACACGACTGACAAATACTTGGTCATTTGCACTCTTTTTCTCGTTGTGGCAGATTCAGGGAACACAACATAACGCATCAGGAAAAAGCCCGTTACAAAAGTGATAGGAAATGAAAACAGGAATGCAGCAATATGCGGACTAATAGCAAATGATCCAATATGAACGATCTGTTCATGCAAAACATAATGCAATATGAATGTAAAAAGGAAAATATCAAATGCAGTATTGCTACCACCACAAGCCGCATAACGAAAGGTTTGCCTGTCCATCAGCCTGGCAAAGGGTGGGTAAAAAAAATCAATGGTAGCAATGATCCTATCCTTAATGTTATAGACCACATCTTTCATGAACCCCCAAAGATACAGGTTGCATTTTGCAGATGCAACCCGCCGGGAAACTACTATTTTTGCAGGCATTAAAATAACAATCGGATAACAATTAGCGAAGATGAATATTGCAGAACAAATAAGAGTGGTCTCAAAAAATACACTTGAAAAACTTTATAGCCTGGCCATTGATGAAAAAAATATACAGGTAAACGAGACCAAACCAGAATTTGAAGGCGACTATACGCTGGTTCTTTTTTCTTTTATTAAACAATTAAAAAAATCGCCGGAACAACTTGGTAAAGAGATCGGCGATGATCTTTTAACTAATAACACCGATCTTTTTTCTGCGTATAATGTAATCAAAGGATTTTTAAACCTTACAGTAAAAAATGATTGTTGGTTTGAATTTTTAGAAAAGAGCTACCGGGATGCAAACTTTGGTAAAAAAAATCCGACCGGTAAAAGAGTAATGGTAGAATATTCTTCTCCTAACACAAATAAGCCATTACATCTTGGTCATCTAAGAAATAATTTTTTGGGATGGAGTGTAGCGGAAATTTTAAAAGCCAATGGTGCTGATGTAACCAAAACATGTATTGTAAATGACAGGGGCATTCATATTTGTAAAAGCATGATCGCATGGCAGCTTTTTGCAAATGGCGAAACTCCGCAAAGCACAGGAATAAAGGGTGATCATTTTGTTGGCGACTTTTATGTAAAATATAATGATGAATATAAAAAGCAAGTTGAAGAATTAGTTGCAAAAGGGATGATGAAAGATGAAGCAGAAAAAGAAGCGCCAATAATGAAAGCTGCTCAACAAATGTTATTTGATTGGGAAGCCGGTAATCCGGATGTTATTGAGCTTTGGAAAAAAATGAATAGCTGGGTGTATGATGGCTTTGCTATCACCTATAAGCGTATCGGAAGTGATTTCCAAAAGATCTATTACGAAAGCAATACATACCTTCTTGGAAAAGATATTGTGAAGGAAGGACTGGATAAAGGTGTGTTCTTTAAAAAAGAAGATGGAAGTGTTTGGATCGATTTGACTGCCGATGGGCTTGATGAAAAATTAGTAATGAGAAGAGATGGCACTTCTGTTTATATAACACAGGATATTGGCTTGGCTGAACAGAAGTATAATGAATATAAACCGGGCGAAAGTATTTATGTGATAGGTGACGAACAGAATTATCATTTGAAAGTTTTAAAACTAATCGCAGAAAAATTGAATCTTCCCGGTGCAGAAGGGATTTATCATTTAAGCTATGGAATGGTTGAATTGCCTACAGGAAGAATGAAAAGCCGTGAAGGGACTGTAGTAGATGCAGATGACATGGTTGATGAGATGGTTGCTATTGCTGGAAGACACACAGAAGAGTTAGGCAAGGTGAAAGATTTTACCGCAACGGAATTAAAAGAATTATAC
>DASYQG010000539.1:0-3083 GCA_036005825.1 Chitinophagaceae bacterium
CCGGTATTTTGCCAGTCAATACCTATCCCAATATTGCTTTGCCGAAACTCATCAAAGTTGTTATACACAATAATGTTGGCGCGGCGCTGCAAGCCATATTCAACAAATTCCTCAATACTGCTCAATTCTTCTTCAGCCACCTGCGCCACGTACTTGCCCAGCGCTAGTCCATCCTGGCTGAAATAAGTATTAAAATTTTCTGTCTGGTAAAATTTCCAGTTGAACTTCTGGTATTGCACCCGGTTCTTTCCAAACTCAACCGTGTTCACCTGCGCATTAGTTTTCAGGGAGAAGAAAACCACTGTAAAAAAGATAAGTCTGAATTCTTTCTTCATAAGATCTGTCCTGTTTCGTCTAAAAATTAAAAATCGGATTTAAATAATGTATAGTTGCTGCTATAGACTTATAGTTTTTGTTTGGAGGCCGGCATTTGAGCCCTGATCTGACTTGTGTTGCGACGCTCCGTTTAACTTTTAGTAATTCTAATCATCAATTTTGTTGTGAATTTCATTTATCAGAAACTATTTCACGATTCACCTCTCACGATTCACGACAATTGCGTAAAATCGTGGTTCTAAAGTACGGAAAACCCTCCATGTTAAGCGTTAAGACATTTACATTTAATCCCGTCCAGGAAAATACCTACGTTTTGTATAACGAAGCAGGCCAGTGCTGCATTATTGATCCGGGTTGTTATTTTCAACAGGAGCGGGAAGAGATAAAGAACTTTATCGAGGAGACAGCCCTTCAACCGCTCTTGCTGCTAAATACGCATTGCCATCTCGATCATGTATTTGGCAACAAATGGGCTGCCAAAGTTTGGAATCTCAAGCTTCATATTCATGAAAAAGAAAAACCAGTGCTGGATTTTGCACAACAAAGCGGCGAAATGTGGCAGATGCCTTTTGAAAATTATGAAGGTGAGCTGATCTATTTAAAAGAAGGAACAAACATCAAACTGGGAAATGATGAAATAGAGATCCGTTTCACACCGGGTCATTCACCCGGAAGTGTTTGTTTTTATCATGAGCCCGGTGGTTTTGTTATCGGCGGCGATGTTTTATTTAACGGAAGTATTGGACGAACCGATCTGCCTGGGGGCGATTTCAAAACTTTGATCAATAGTATTCAAACCCAGCTTTTCAGTTTGCCGGATGAAACAAAAGTTTATTCGGGGCACGGGCCGGTGACAACGGTTGGACTTGAGAAAATGAATAATCCGTTTGTAAAATTGTATTAATGAAGTATCCAATTAAAATTGAAAATATAAACTCATCAGTAGAATTTTTCGATGAGATTGTTCCATTGATAAAGGAATCAAAAGAATATTTAGGCAGACAAAAGTGGTGCAAAGGCATTCATAATGGATGGCTTTTTACGAATATTGGTTATGCTTTAAATATATTTTTATACAAAATAGAAAATGAACAGAGTCCTGAAGACAATCTCCTTTGGGTAATGGTTGGAGATATACCTTCCATTTATCTTGATACTTATGGAATAAAATCCACCAAAGAAGTTGTAGAAAATTATATTGAGCTTGCTAATGATTGGATTTTTCATGCTGAATCCGGTCAATCGTTGGATGAATGTTTTCCACTTGAGGCGCAGAATTCAAGCGAATCCATCAAAATGCTTAAAACCAGGATTCAGTTTATTCGTGATGAAATGCTTCAGAATATTTCAGAAGATATGATGTGATTTTGAAAAATAATTAAGCAGGCTTTACAATAAAATATTTTCCAATAACCGGCAACCTCTCCAATTCTTTTCTTTCAATCCTCGAAACAAAATAAGCAAACAACAACAGTAATAAAGTTGCAGAACCAATGCTAAACCAAATATTATTATAAAGGATTAACAAGCCCCGGTGTATTAAATAGATCAGTACAACCAAGACAAGATAAGAGATGAGCTTTTTCTTTGGATAAGGAACTGGATAATACTTCTGCCCCAGCACATAACTTATTATCATCATAAATAGATAACAACTGAAAGTGGCAATGGCAGCGCCGAGATAATGCAGTTTAGGAATAAGAATAATATTTAATGCAACTGTGATAACTGCTCCAGCAAAAGTGATCATGGCGCCGGTCATATTTTTATTTGTGAGTTTATACCAGATGCTGAGATTATAATAGATACCAAGAAAGATATTTCCAAGAGCAAGTATCGGTACAATATAAATTCCCTCGCCCCATTCTTTTGATTTTCTTGTGATTACCCACTCCAGCACGTCACGATAAAGTCCGATGAATAGAAACATAAAGCAGCAGGCGATAACAAAAAATTTCATCACTCTTGCATAAGTCTTTTGTGCATTTTCTTCAGTTGACCGATTAAAGAAGAATGGCTCTGCCGCCATTCGGAATGCCTGTATCATTACCGTTACCAAAACAGCAAGACGGTAAAGGTTTCCAAAAATTCCAAGTTCTTTATCCGCTTCTGCCGGTGATACGTCAACAACATGCCGGTAAACTAAACGGCTAAGCATATCATTTATCATTCCACCCAAACCGACGATGATCAATGGATAACTATACTCCATCACTTTTTTCCAAAGTTTGGTGTTGAAGTTCAGCTCAAGACCTTTGAATTCTTTCCATAACAATAAAAAAGTAAAGATGCTGCCGCATACATTTCCCAATAAATAAAAACTGATTGGGTCAGTTTTATCAAAAATTACACCCAGGAAACTATTGGGATTTTTTTTCAAATAATCCGGAAGCAAGCCAAGCGCCAGGATCACCACCAAAATATTTACTACGATACCTGATACACGAACGAATGCATATTTTCTTGGCCGGCCTTCTTGCCTGAGTTTTGCAAATGGTAATGTTGCCAGCGTATCAAAAAAAATGATCCAGCACATCCATGTTACATATTGCGGATGTTTATTAAGTCCGGCTGCATCGGCTATTTGCGGACGAAACAGGAGCAGGCAGGCAGTTAAAATGATGGTTGTGAAAAAAATAGAAAGAGAAAGAGTGCTGTATAGTTTCTTTTTATCCTCTGATTGTGAATAACGGAAATAAGCGGTTTCCATTCCGTAAGTGAATAATACATTTAAAAAAGGAATTATG
>DASYQG010000540.1:0-8671 GCA_036005825.1 Chitinophagaceae bacterium
ATTATTCGCAAGAACTGACCTGGTTAGTACCGAAGCAAAAGAAAATATCTTTACAACAACAATTAAAATTCCACAGGCATGAGCAGCAAAGTTATAATCATTGATGATGAGCCATTGGCAAGAAGCATTGTAATAGAATACATACAGAATTTTCCTGACCTTGTTGTATCACAGGTATGCAGCAATGGATATGAAGGAGTGAAAGCCATTCAACAATACAAACCCGATCTTATCATTCTTGATATTCAAATGCCAAAGATCAATGGTTTTGAAATGCTGGAACTGATCGAAAACCCTCCTGCTGTAATTTTTGCCACTGCTTTTGATGAATATGCCATCAAAGCATTCGAAGCACATGCCATTGATTATTTATTAAAACCCTTTAACCAGGATCGTTTTGAAAAAGCAATTAAAAAATGGAGAGAACAAAAAAGTAACTCCGCTGGCGAGAAACAAACAAAACAATTATTGGATGATGTTTCATTAACGGCACCACAAAATGAACGAATAGTAATTAAAGACGGAAGCAAGATCAAAATAATCCCAATACAAGATGTTCACTATTTAGAAGCTGCTGATGATTTTGTAAAAGTGTTTACTAAAGAAGGTTATTTTTTGAAAAACAAAACCATGAGTCATTTTGAGCAAGTGCTCGATCCTTCTCAATTTGTCCGTTCACATCGTTCTTATATTATAAACCTGCAACAGATCACAAGAATTGATCCCTATGAAAAAGACAATCATGTCGCCATCCTTCGCTCTGGTGCAAAAGTTCCGGTTAGCCGTACGGGTTATCCAAAATTAAAAGCGATCCTGGGCCTTTAATTTTTTACATCCGAAATAGTGTTTCACCTTCTTATTACCAGTACAACTGCACAAGTCCTTGACACTTGATATCATATTGCTATTTTAGATTTTTTTTATCTACATTTAGAGACTATTAGTAGATTCTCTACCCCTTCGAAATCCTTAGCCTTCTTCCACTTGAAAAATCGGATTAACTAAAACTTGTTTATGAAAAAAGACAATGTCTTTTACAATTTGTTTAAGGCTACAATTTTATTGCCTCTTGTAAGTGCAATTCTTGTATTACCCAACATAACAAATGCCCAATCAGAATCAGAAAAAGGGCTACCATTTATTACAAATTATTCTCCCAAAAGCTATAAGGCCTTTCCACAGGTTTGGAGTGTACTTGAAGATGAAAGTGGTGTTATGTATTTCGGAACACAAAATGATCTATTAGAATATGATGGCGTGAAATGGCGGAAAATAAAATTCAGAGATAGTTCCGGAGCCAATTTGGGTACTGTAATACGATCCATGGCTAAAAATAATAATGGTAAGATCTTCTATGGCGGATTTGGTGATCTGGGTTATTTGGATTTTGACAGTTTAGGGCAACGTAGATCAAACTCACTTTTAAAACTTGTTCCTTTTGCTAATAGAAATTTTCTGGATATCTGGACAACCCATGCAACGGAATCGGGTATCTATTTTCAAGCCAGGGAATATATTTTTCGGCTGGACGACAAGAAGATCGAAGCCGGGCAAAAACCAATGGTCAAAGTTTGGGTGCCCAAAACAAAATTCATGTATTCATTTTACCTGGATGGCAATTATTATGTTCATCAACAGGGTATAGGTCTTTTCAAAATGACAAATGATTCGCTGGTTTTAGTACCCGGCAGCGAATTTTTGGGAAAAGAAAGAATGCAGGTAATGCTACCTTATAAAACAGCAACCAATGAAAAACAATACCTGATTGGAATGTTTTATAGCGGGCTTTATATATATGATGGAAAAACATTTCGGTCGTTTGCAACTGAAGCAGACGATATAATTAAATCAGGTGCCCTGTTATACAAGGCCATTCAATTACAGGATGGTTCTTATGTTCTGTCAACTACAGGGAAGGGCCTGGTAATAATCAATGCACAAGGTAAGCAATTGCAAAAAATTAACCGTGATGTAGGATTACAGGATGAATCTATTTATTCAGTTTACCAGGATAAAAAAGGCACGTTGTGGCTAACATTAGATAATGGTATTTCAAGAGTCGAAACAGCGTCTCCGTTTACAAAATTTGGTTTACAATCAGGAATTAATACCGGTGTTCTTTTCTTAAGACGATATGAGGGTGATATATATATTGGCACTTCCAATGGACTTTTAAAATTGGATCAAAAGAGTGCAGTTTTCAAACCAGTTCCCGGTATTATATTAAACCAGATATTTACTGCTTTGCCGGATGGAGATGGGTTATTGGTACCCGGTGATGGCCTTTTCAAAATAAAGAATAACAAAACTTATACGATCAAGGAATCGGTAAGTGCAGACCTTACATTGTCTGCATTGTACATTTCTAAGAAGTATCCTGATATTTTAATAGGTGGAGGAACATTTGGGATAGCAATTTTCACCCGATCAAAAGGAGACTGGGCTTTTACAGGCTACATTCCAGGTGTTTCAGATCAGATATGGTCTTTCTCAGAGAACGCTGATGGAACCATTTGGGCAGGTACGCAATCCGGAATTGTCTACCTGGTAAATCTTGCATTTGATACAAAAGGAGGTGTTGATCTGCAAAAAACAAAATTTGAAAGATTTGGCCCTGAAAGTGGATTTAGAAACGGGCTTGGCCAGGTATATTTCATTAAGGGAAAAAATTATTTTATTGGGGACTCTACTTTATATTCCTATGACGTAAAGCTAAAACGCTTCAATCCTGATACTACATTTGGCAGTTTTACTCATGGGGGTGGCAATACTGAGTTTGAAATGGTAGAAGATCAGCAAGGCAGAGTTTGGATTCGCATGGGTAAAGAAACAAGGTTGGCAATACCAAAGCCAGGGGGAGGATATCGGTTTGACTTCAACCAATTAAGACCGATCAATGAACTTACAATACAAAAAATCTATCCTGAAAACAATGGAATAGTGTGGGTATGTACTACAGATGGTTTGATCCGATACGATGAGAGTCTTGAAAAAAATTATGATCAACCGTTTAAAACAGTGATCCGGCATATAGCAGCAGGCAAAAAACAATTAAATACTCTCACAGATAAAAACGCTAAAACTGTTTCTGTCACTTCTAAGGACAACACTTTCCGATTTGAATATGCTTCGCCATTTTTTGAACAAGAAGACAAAACTCAATATCAAACCTGGTTAGAAGGTTTTGAAAACACCTGGTCTGATCTTGATATTAATTATTATAAAGAGTACACTAATCTTCCAACTGGTCAATATACATTTCATGTAAGAGCAATAAATATTTACGGAAAACAAAGTGAAGAAGCTGTTTATGCATTTGAAATATTACCACCCTGGTATCGCACCTGGTGGTCTTATCTGTTATATGCAATTGCTGCAGCAGCTATAATTTATTCATTGATCCGTTGGCGTACAAGACAGCTTCATGAAAAACATCGTGAGCTGGAAAAAACAGTTTCTGATCGTACAAAAGAATTAAGTCATCGTGTAGAAGAGCTGGCAGTAATTAATAGTGTGCAGGATGGATTGGTAAGAGAAATGGATATGCAGGGCATTTATAATCTTGTTGGCGAAAAAATAAGAGAGATTTTTAATGCGCAGGTAATTGATATCGTTACTTACGAAAAAGCAACCAATCAAATAACAGATCAATACACTTATGAAAAAGGCGACCGCACATTACTTGGCCCAAGAACACTTAAAGGTTTCAGAAAACATGTTGTTGATACAGCCAAGCCATTGCTGATCAATAAAAATATTGAAGGACAAAGAGCAACGTATGATCAAACAGTGCTTGTTGGTGAAGGAGCAAAATCAATTGTATTGGTGCCAATGATCGCCGGCAATGAAGTAACTGGCGTTATTAGCCTTCAAAACCTTGATAAAGAAAACGCTTTTTCAGAAAATGATGTAAACTTATTGACTACCCTTGCAAACAGTATGAGTGTGGCACTGGAAAGTGCAAAACGTTTTGATGAAACCAAACGTTTGCTGAAAGAAACTGAACAGCGTACGGCTGAACTAGGTGTTATCAATAGCGTACAGGAAGGGTTAGCAAAGGAACTTGATATGAATGGTATTTATAATCTGATTGGTAATCGGATTCAAAAACTCTTTAATGCACAAGCTGTAATCATTGCCAGTTTCGATCTTGATAATAAAATTGAACATTTCAATTACTTATTTGAAAATGGTGAAATTGTTAAAGCCGAATCCAGGTCCATCAATAAGTTGAGACAATTATTGATTGATCATAAACATACCTTTTACATATCTACAGAAGAACAAGCCAGTAAGGAATATGGAGTAACGGCAATTGGTGAAACAAAAATGCCTAAATCGCTATTGTTTGTCCCTCTGCTCTCTGGAAATGTTATCCGAGGTTATGTCAGTCTTCAGAATATAGATATTGAAAATGCATTCAGCCAATCGGACATCCGTTTACTAGAAACTCTGGCTAACAGCATGAGTGTGGCTCTTGAAAATGCAAGGCTCTTTGATGAAACTAATAGATTATTAAAAGAAACAGAACAACGCACTGCAGAGTTAGCAGTCATTAATAGTGTGCAGGAAGGATTGGCAAAAGAATTGGATATACAAGGAATTTATGAATTGGTTGGTGACCGTCTTTGTAGTTTATTTCCCGATACGCAGACGTTGGTGATCCGCACATTTGATCATGAGAAGGGATTAGATCATTTTCATTACGCAATAGAAAAAGGTGTTAGATTTCCAATTGAATCAAGACCATTGAATTGGAGCAGCAAAGAATTGATAGCAACAAAGAAACCTCTGGATATTCGCACTAATTACATGGAGACAGCAAAAATGCATGGTGGTACCGGTGTTACAAAAGGTCAGCCTCCAAAATCGGCTGTTTTTGTTCCAATGATGGTAGGTGATGCTGTAAAAGGTTCTGTTAGCCTGCAGAATGTAGATAAAGAACACGCATTTACAGATTCTGATTTGAGATTACTTACAACTATCACTAACAGCATGAGTGTGGCATTGGAAAATGCAAGATTGTTTGATGAAACAAATAGGTTGCTGAAAGAAACAGAACAACGCACGGCAGAGTTGGCTGTTATTAATAGTGTACAGGAAGGTTTGGTTCGTGAAATGAACATGCAGGCTATTTATGATCTAGTAGGAAACCGTATTTGTCAATTGTTCGATACACAAACTGTTTTGATAAGGACATTTGATCATCGATTAGGCGAAGAACATTGGCAATATGTAATTGAAAAGGGCCAACGGTTATACAGCAGTCCCCGACCTTTTATCTGGGCTAATAAGCAACTTATAAAAACCAAACAACCTTTATTAATTAATGAGAAATATATTGAAACAGCACAAAAATTTGGCGGCACCGGTGTAAGTAAAGGGCTCCCTCCAAAATCAGCATTGTTTGTACCAATGATCGTTGGTGATGTGGTGAGAGGTTCAGTAAGCTTGCAGAATGTAGAAAAGGAAAATGCTTTTACAGAATCTGATCTTAGGTTATTGACTACACTTACAAATAGTATGAGTGTGGCATTGGAAAATGCACGACTCTTTGATGAATCAAATCGTTTATTAGCGGAAGCAAAACAAAGAGCTACAGAATTAAGTACTGTAAACAGCATCAGCAAAGCATTGGCCTCACAATTAAATGCGGATGACCTGATAAAAATGGTTGGTGATCAATTGAAAGATCTTTTCAGGGCCAATATTGTTTATCTCGCTTTATTAAATCCAAAAACTAAGATCATTAATTTCCCTTATCAATATGGTGATAACCTGGCGCCGCTTAAATTAGGCGAAGGACTTACATCAAAAATTATTCTGAATGGTGAGCCATTGCTCATTAATAAGGATCTGCAGGAGCTAAGGCAACAATTGGGAATTCAACAGATCGGTGTTCCTGCTGCATCATACCTGGGTGTTCCAATTCCTGTTGGTGAAGAAAACATTGGGGTACTAAGTGTGCAAAGTACAGAACATGAAAATCGTTTTAATGAAAATGATCTTCGTCTTTTATCAACCATCGCTTCTTCAGTAGGAGTTGCACTGAACAATGCCACACTTTTTGAAGATGTAAGACTTGCGAAGATGGAAGCTGAAGCGTCTGGTAAAGCGGCAGAAAAAGCAAACGAAGCAAAGAGTGCTTTCCTTTCTACTGTAAGTCATGAATTAAGAACACCACTTACTTCGGTATTGGGTTTTGCAAAAATTATCCGGAAACGATTGGAAGAAAAAATATTCCCGATAGTAGATAAGAAAGATCCTAAAACAGAAAAAACTATCGGACAAATTTCAGAAAATCTTCATGTGGTTATTTCTGAAGGCGAAAGATTAACACACCTGATAAATGATGTGCTTGATCTTGCAAAGATCGAAGCTGGCAAAATGGAATGGAACCAGGAAAGTGTCTCCATGGCTGAAGTTGCAGAAAGAGCTATTGCTGCCACCACTTCTTTATTCGATCAAAAAGCATTGAAGCTGATAAGAAATATTGATACCAACCTTCCTGATATTACCGGCGATAGGGATAAACTGATACAGGTGATCATTAATCTTATTTCTAATTCAGTAAAATTTACTGATAAAGGTTCAGTCACCTGCACTGTCTTACAGAAAAACGATGAGATCGTTGTCAGCATTAGTGATACAGGCATTGGCATTGCCCCGGGAGACTTTGGTGCTGTGTTCGAACAATTCAAACAAGTAGGTGGCGATACATTAACTGATAAACCAAAAGGAACAGGTCTTGGCTTACCTATTTGTAAAGAGATAGTAGAACATCATGGTGGAAAGATCTGGTTAGAAAGTGAAGTAGGAAAAGGAAGCACATTCTCTTTTGCTTTACCAATTACCAAAACAAATGGTGTTGCCCGGCCAATGCATCTTGATGACCTGGTAAAACAATTGAAAGAACAGGTAGCACAATCACATATCAACATCATAGGCAAAGCATCTAAGATTCTTATTGTTGACGATGATGATTCAATTCGTTCATTATTGCAGCAAGAGTTGGGTGATGCTGGATATAGTATTGAAGAAGCTCGCAACGGAAAAGAGGCATTGGCGGCTGTAAGAAAACAACGTCCTGATCTCATTATTCTTGATATCATGATGCCGGAGATGAATGGCTTTGATGTGGCCGCTGTTTTGAAAAATGATCCGCAAACAATGGATATACCGATCATAGTATTATCAATTGTACAGGATAAAACAAGAGGATTCAGGATCGGTGTGGATCGCTATCTTACCAAACCAATAGATACGGGTTTGCTCTTTAGTGAAATTGGAAGTTTGCTGGAACAGGGCAAATCAAAAAAGAAAGTGATGGTGGTTGATCAGGATAGCGCTACTGTTAACACACTTACTGAAGTACTGAAAACAAAAGGTTATTCTGTAATGGAAGCAAATGAAAAGGAATTGCTGGAAAAAGCGATCGCTAATCAACCAGATATTATTATTATCAACTCAGTTCTTTCCGGTAAACAGGATATTGTACAAACGATACGTTTTGAAAAAGGACTGGAGAATGTTTTATTCCTTGTTTACCAATAAAATTTTATAAACAAAAAAGTAGTAATAAAAATGGAACAAAAGATCTTAATTGTAGATGATGAAGCGCATATCCGTATGCTTATAGAACAAACACTTGAAGAATTAGAGGACGAAGGAGTCGAATTCTTAACAGCGGAGAACGGAGAAATTGCTCTTGAAATAATTCAAAAAGAAAGTCCGAAACTGGTGTTCTTAGATGTGATGATGCCGAAAATGAATGGCATGGAAGTATGCCGTCGGGTAAAAAAAGAACTGGAGCTGAATGATGTTTTTATTGTATTACTCACAGCAAAAGGACAGGAACTTGATCGTCAAAGAGGACAAGAAGTGGGAGCTGATGTTTACATGACAAAGCCTTTTGATCCGGAAATAATTCTTTCTAAAGCAAAAGAAGTTTTAGGAATTCAATGATCCATCGGTTTAAAATCGATCCTATTACAAAAAATTATAAGCACCACCATCATAGCTGATAAATTATGGCAAGAGTTAGTTTAAAAAATATCGTTGGCAAAAAGAATGAAGTAAATGCTGCTGTTCTCGCATTAATGGATCATCTGAATGAAGCGACATGGATTGAAGACGAAAACGGGAAATTATTATTAGGTATTCCAACCGAAACGTCTGGATCTTCATTCCCTGTAAATCTTGATGATGAAATTATCGGCTGGGTAAAAGGGGATGAAAGATCCATAATGATCGCAAATCTTCTTGCTTATTTAGCACAAAAAGAAGCTGAGAAGAAAAAATTGGGAACAGAGGTACTTAACCTTTACCAGGAGCTGAATGTTATTTATAATTTTTCCGAACAATTAACGCAAACTATCGAGCCCGATGTAATTGCCCAATTAACTCTCGAGCAGGCTATACATTCCATTCCTTCGCATAGCGGTGTTATTGTGTTATGGAACGAAGAAAAAAAACAATTAATGATCCCTGCAAAGTCAGGAGAACAACTTTTTAATGAAGAGCAACTTCAAAGCAACCCGGGTGTATTGCTCAAGGTCGGGCTCAGTGGTCAATCTGAAATTATTACCGACCTGTCTTTATTAAAAGAAAAAGGAATTATTGAAAACGATGTGCACTCGCTTATCTATGCTGCCATGAAAGTAAAGCACCG
>DASYQG010000541.1:0-7015 GCA_036005825.1 Chitinophagaceae bacterium
CGACTCATAAAATCACCATCAACATAATAGATCACCTCGTCGCTATCAATATTACTATGATTGTATGGTGCAGGAATTGCATTAGGATGATAATCATATAACCGGGGCACAAATGAACAAACCACAAATGCATTTGTTTCAAAAGTCTGGTGTACCGGAGGTGGCTGATGCACACGGCCGGTGATAGGCTCAAAATCATGAATGGAAAAAATATAGGGATAGCAACAACCATCCCAGCCAATCACATCAAAAGGATGCGTGCCATAATGCAAACCATACATCATTCCTTTCTTTTTTGCTTTTATCAGGTAATCACCTTTCATATCATAAGTTTTCAGATCCTGTGGTGGACGAATATCACGTTCACAATATGGTGAATGCTCCATCAACTGCCCAAAACGGCTCATATATTTTTTTGGAAAACGCAATGGCGTGAATGACTCAACAATAAATAATCTATTCTTGTCATTATTGAATTCAATTTGATAGATCGTTCCCCGTGGCAATACAATATAATCGCCGTAACCAAAAGGCAACTCACCATACTGCGAATGCACCGTGCCGCTGCCTTCATGAACAAATATCATTTCGTCAGCATCAGTATTCTTGTAATAATAATCTTTGGTGCCTTGCGTTGGCGCTGCCAGCACAATATGACAATCGTTATTCACTAAAACCGGCACACGGCTTTGCAAAAATTCGCCGCCGGGTTTTACATGAAATCCTTCAAAACAACGATGCTTTAGCATTTTTTCTTCAGCTACCTGTGGACTCACATCCACCGGTGGTTCTGTTTTTATTATTTGTGTTGGCGGATGACAATGATAAAGCAATGAATAATCATCGCTGAACCCTTCTGTTGAAAATAATTGTTCGCTATACAATTTTCCATCCGGCTTGCGAAATTGTGTATGGCGTTTATGAGGAATGTTCCCGAGTTTATAATAATGAGGCATGACTTTAAGTTAAAAGTGTAAAGTTAAAAGTTGAAATTTAAGCCAGAAAAACGGAAAGCCCGGAAGACAGAAAGACTATTCATTATACATTTAAACATCTTTCGGACTTACCGACTTGCGGACTTCATGACTAATTCAAGAGAAACCATGAGAAAATAATATTTCCATTTTCGTTTATCGATCCAGTAGGTGAAGTTTCTGAAAAAGGGCATCAACAAATGTAAGAAGATTTTTTACCAATCGTGTTGATCGTAAGTCATTTTGATACGCCTTTTTGTAACTTGCATGTTCAAAAAAATCACTGAGGAGGCATAGCTATTTTATGGAACAATCATTACAACAGCGTTTGCAATATCAGCCCCAGGCCTTAAACCAATTACTATCCGGGCTGAATAAAGAAACAGTGAGTCAAAGACCCCTGCCGGAAAAATGGAGCGTTGCAGAAAATATTGCTCACCTCGGCCGTTACCATGAGGTTTTCCTCGAGCGAATGAATCGCATAGTATATGAGAATAATCCTTCTTTTGAAAGATACGCCGCCGAGAATGATCCTGAATTTTCAGCATGGGTCAACCTTGATTTGGATGAACTATTACGGAAGTTCTATTCATCAAGAAAAACGTTGAATGAGTACCTGTTTAGTATTTCAGATGATGACATTAAAAAAACAGGCACACACCCTTACTACGGCCAGTGGTCCATCAATGGATGGTGCGAATTTTTCCTTTTACATGAAAGCCATCATTATTTTACAATATTAAAACTGCTACCACAAATTAAAGCTCCGGTTAAATGAAATCCATTCATTGTTCTGCTCTTTTAATAATAAAGGACAAAAAGCTATTGTTGGCTTATAGCAATAATAAACAATGTTTTTATCTGCCCGGCGGGAAGATAGATGAAGGCGAAACTCCACTCCAGGGATTATGCAGGGAGATCGAAGAAGAATTGAATGTTCTCCTGAATGAAGATGAACATTCCTATTACACCCATATTACTGCCCCAGCATTTGGAGAAATAAATGGTGTGATAATGGAACAGGATTGCTTTTTATTAAACAAGACTGTTGAACCAATTCCTTCTGCTGAAATTGGTGATCTCAAATATTTTAGTTTAGAAGAATATTTATTACAACCGGAAACTGCTCCCGGCGTTGTAATGGTCCTGGAAAAATTAAAAGCAGATAATTTTATTGATTGATATGACGCGAATTGGATTAATCTCAGATACACATGGCTTTCTTGATGAAAGGGTTTTTGATCATTTCAGTGATTGTAATGAAATATGGCATGCCGGTGATTTTGGACCTGGCGTCGCCACGAGATTAAAAGAAAGAAGTAAAATAATAAAAGGTGTTTTTGGAAATATTGACGAACAAGAAATAAGACATGAATTTCCGGAACAACTTGTTTTTAATTGTGAACAAGTAAAGGTAATGATGCGGCATATCGGCGGCTCACCTCCTAACTATAATCCTGAGACAAGAAAAGAATTAGCAATTCAAAAACCACAACTATTCATCAGTGGTCATTCACATATTTTAAAAGTGATCTATGATGATAAAATAAATTGCCTGCATATAAATCCGGGTGCCGCAGGCAAACAAGGTTGGCACAAAGTCAGAACCATCATTCGTTTTGCGATTGATGGTTCTGACATTAAGAATTGCGAAGTGATTGAATTGGGGAAAAGATGATCAGGCATGCTCTCTTGCCATTTCTTCCGCCTTGCGTTTCATTTCTGTTTCGGAAACATCCTTAACATGAGTTGCAAGTACCCAGGTATATCCAAACGGATCATCGACACATCCCACCCTATCACCATAAAACATATCCTGAGCCGGCATTGTAAGCGTTGCACCATTCTGCACTGCTTTCTTAACTGTCTCATCTATATCTTCAACATACACATGTAGGGTTATAGAATTACCATTGGTAGATTGAGGCGTTTTATTTTTCATTTGCGGGTTTTCTTCAGCCAGGAATATGACCGAATCGCCAACAGTAAGCTCAGCATGCATGATCTTTTTGTCAGGCCCTTCCATTTTCATTCTTTCTTTTGCGCCAAGAACATTCTTATACCAGATGATAGCTGCATCTGTTCCTTTAAATGACAATGATGGCGTCACATTGTGATATCCCTTGGGGATATAAGAGGTTTTTGCCATAATAAACAAGTTTTAAAGTGAAAAAATAAATCGGCTTCTCTATGCCGCAAAATTGTTGCCACAACCAAACTTATTTGATATTAAATTCATGTAACTTATTAACCTCCCACATCACAAACTCAAAATAAGTTATAAAAACATTCTTTTTCTCTATATGTTAAGCTTTCATTTAATAAATTACTTAAAAGAAGAATGAGCTGTTTATAGATTGATTCTCACCATTGCCCGGCTCTTGCTATTCTGTCTAACTACTTCAAATCCATTTTTAATAAATGATGATAGCACACCAACCCATAAGAACGGATGTGGCACTTTTTCAGCATAAGGGATCGCTGGATAAGCTTCCAGAGCTTTTATCTTCTTCTGTTTTGCAAAATCGATAGCACCCTTAATTAACTGTTGCGACAAACCCATGTGACGAAATCCCTTTTTTATAAAGAAACAAGTAATACTCCACACCGGTTTATCATCAATTCTTTTAAATACTCTGGATTTTTCGAGCTTCATATAATCTTCTCTTGGCGCCAATGCGACCCAACCTACCGGCTCATCATTTAATGATGCGATCAATCCCTGGGGCAATCCTTTATTCACTAATTGCCTGATCATTTTCTTATTTCCATCGGGTTTGTTTTCCTGGAAGTCTTTATATGGTAATCGAAAATACATGCACCAGCAATTACCGCAACCTCCTTTCTCTCCCATCAAAGTTTCGAACTTCTTCCAGTGGCCAGGAGTCAACGAATCAAATTTTAGTTTTTCTTTTTTCTTCACAAGAGAATTTTATTTTTTTGGAGTCAATTGTGCCTGTATACACCACCAGCGTCCATTTAATTTTATATAAGTATCAGTATAAATTGTTATTCCGGAAATTTCCTTGCCACCACTAATATAAGTATAAGGAGTTTCTGCTCTTACCAATGCAGTATTGCTAAAAATCCTTATTAATTCATTCTGCATAACAAAAGATTTATAAACTGCAGGATCATATCCATGCGACCATCCCTTCATATAATCATCACGGCTTACAACTGTTCCATTACCAATAATGCAAACAAAATCTTTATAAATGATCTTATTGTGCGCCACGGTATCGTTATGCAAAAAGTCCTGGATGAACTGGGCATTTAATGCACTCAGTTGCACCAGATCAACATTTGTTTTACTTGTTACTGATTGTTGATCAGTACTTGTTTGAGCGAGTAGCCCTTTCGAAGCAATCATAAGCAGACAGAAAGAAAGCATTTTCAGCATAAAATTTTATTTAGAAAGTAAACCTAAAATCATTGTGATAAACCGGGCTTAGAAATCTTGCTATTTCAAACATGTTGCTCCCGCAAAGCCGACGGCTTGATCTTATAATGCTGTTTAAATGCGGTAACAAAATGTTCAAGGCTGTTAAATCCACATTCATAACCAATATCCGATACCGGGGAATTTGTTTCGGTTAATAAGACTTTCGCATGAGTGAGCCGAACAGAAGTAAGGAATTGGTGAGGCGATGTTTTTGTTATTGTTTTAAATATCCGGCTAAAATGAAATGGGCTCACCATACAATGCGCTGCCAACTGTTGCAAAGAAATATTCTCTTTGAAATTAGCAAGTATATAATTCCTTGCGTTTTCAATGGTACTAAGATGATACTGTTTTAATTTATCAGGAATATTTTCGGGAGTTTCAGCGCTTCCCAATAGTGTCATGGCCTTTTCCAAAAGCTCAATTACCATTTCATCGATCTCCAGTGAATTATATTTCTGTGAACCCAGTTTTTGAAATATTCTTTGGTGATGATATTCTAGTTCCGGTGTGGCATTCACCATTACGGAATGAATATCATTGTTCTTTAGTATCCAGGGCAGCTTATTTCCATAAATATCTAAAATAGTTTCTTCAAAAAAGTTTCTTCTGAATTCAAAAATTGTAACGATGTCTGGTTGATTATCTATATGCCGTGTTATATGTTCAAACCCTGGCTTGGAAATTAACATACGGCCAACATGTACTTCATCCTTTCTTTTAAAAGTTTGATATTCAAAAAAACCTTTTCGGATAAATGAAAGACTGAAACTTTTATTGTATTCAGGATCGGTTACAGAGCAGACATCACAATGACATTTAAAATCCTCCACCCGGTAAAAATCCGATTGATGCAGTATGTGTATATCTGCCATTTTCATAATCTAAAATTACTCATTTCCCGAGTGAAGTGGCAGCCAGAAACAAAATTTAAATCTTCTTAAAGAAAGCAAGATTTCTAAGCCGCCTGTTTGTCCAATTATACAAATTGCATACTCAAACTCATTATCATGAAAAAAGAGATCAACAGCTACATCAGTGAATTTGAAACCATTTACAATGGAGAGCCCTGGTACGGTAAATCTTTAATGGAGGTAATTAATACCGCTGTTCCAAAAGATGTTTTCAAAAAGCAAAAAAGCGATGGCCATTCTGCTTATGAGATCACTCATCATCTTTACGCATGGCGAAATTTACTGGCAAAAAGATTAAAAGGAGACAATGTATCAATAGAAGTTAATTCAAAAGAAGATTGGGCACCTCTACCAAAGGAACAAACAGTCGCTGCCTGGAAAGAACTGATAAAGAAACTCGGGCAAAATCAACAGGAATTAATTGCAGCACTTACAAAATTGAATGATGAGGACCTGGATAAAGATCTTGCTAACACTTCCAATTCGTTGCGCACTTTTCTAAATGGACAAATACAACACGACATTTATCATATTGGCCAGGTTGCTCTTGCAATAAAGAATGCTTAAAAGAAAGTAAAACCTTCTGTAAAAAATTTCTTTTTGCTCTCTGAAAATTGGTGTAGCTTTTCTGCTACTAAAATTTCCTGTTTATGACAACTCATTCGTCTCGTCGCCAGTGGCTAAAGCAAACATCTATTGCAACATTGGGATTAGGTTTTTCTCTTCGATCAATGGGAAATGAGGAAGGCATTAAAAGAATAGCTGGTGTCGAAAATGGCCTGGTCAATTTAGGTTCTAATGAAAACCCGTATGGCATTTCTGCAAAAGCTAAACAAGCTATTCTTGACATGATGGGTGAGACCAATCGTTATCCCTTCAATGTTGCTTCATTACAATCAGCAAAAAAAACACTGGGTGATTATTATAAAGTATCCGAAGACCAGGTATTAATGACAGCAGGATCAGGTGAAGGATTAGCTATGCTGGCACGTCATTTCAATAAAGGAAATATCGTTACAGCAGATATAACTTTTGGAGTGCTTCCCAACACTGCAAAAAAGATCGGCACCAAAGTGATAGAAGTACCGCTTACAAAAGAAAAAGTACATGATCTGCCGGCCATGATGAAAGCGATCAATAGCGAAACGCAATTAGTATATATCTGCAACCCCGCAAATCCTACAGCTACTATTGTAAAGGCAGATGATTTAAAAAGATTTTGTGAAGAGGCTTCTAAAAAAACAGTTGTGCTGATCGATGAAGCGTATAATGAATTTTTAGATAACTCAGACAGCCAATCAATGATCGGGTTGATTGAAAAAAATCCAAACGTCCTCGTAATTAAAACTTTTTCGAAGATACATGCGATGGCAGGCTTGAGAATAGGGTTTGTTATAGGGCATCCAAGTTTAATAAAGAAATTGCAACCCGATTATTTTCAAAGCTCTCAATTAGCTGTGAGTGTACTCAGCCTGAATGCAGCAATCGCCAGCCTGAATGATGAACCACATAAATTAATGAGTAAACAAAACAATGAAGCCGCCCGAAAATATACAATGGATGAAATGAAAAAAATGGGAATTCAGTTTATTCCTTCGTACACCAACTTTATTTTTTACCCGGTAAAAAATTATCCGGGTGATTATTCGGCTGACATGCTCAATAAGCATAAAATAATTATG
>DASYQG010000542.1:0-3194 GCA_036005825.1 Chitinophagaceae bacterium
GCCTTAATTCAAAATGATGAAAAACAACGATCAATTGAATACCTGACAACTTTTTCAAAACTCATTCGTACTTTATTTCAAAATTCCGACAAAAGACAAATTAGTTTGTTTGATGAAATAGAAACCTGCAGGCTTTATACACAACTTGAGTCCATGCGGCTAAATGGAAAATTGAAATACAGTTTCGATATTGACCCTAATCTTGATCTGAAGTCTGTAATGGTACCGGCACTCATCATTCAACCCTTTATTGAAAATGCTATCTGGCATGGCATCGTACCAAAAGATCAAGGCACTATAAAAGTAAGCGTGATAGGAAATGCGACATCTGTCATTTGTGAAGTGGATGATAATGGTATCGGCAGAGAAATGTCAATACTTAATAAGCCAGTTACTCCCGTGATCCATGAATCAAAAGGAGTCCATCTTTCACAAGTAAGACTGGACCTGGAAAAAATGCTTAATGAAACACAGGCAACCATTGAAATATTTGATAAGTATGATGATGATAAATCATCCGGAACAAGAGTTGTCTTAAACTTCAACCTGAACTGATATGCTGCGATCAATCATTATAGACGACGAACCACAAAATGCTACTATCTTAAAAAATGATCTTGCCATGCATTGTTCTTCGGTGGAGGTTGTTTCAATTTGTCATTCTGCCAAGGAAGGTATTATGGCAATCAAGAAGGAAAAACCTGATCTTGTTTTTCTTGATATTGAAATGCCCTGGATGAATGGATTCGAGATGCTGGAAATGCTGGATGATATTTCCTTCAGTATCATATTTACTACAGCTCATGACCAGTTTGCCGCCAAAGCTTTTCGTATAAGTGCAGTCGATTATTTACTCAAACCTATCGATGCAAATGATCTGAAAGAAGCAGTAAGAAAGGCGCACCAAAGGTCAGAGCAGCAGCGGGGCAATATTCATATTGAAAACCTGTTGAGAAATATTAAGCAACCATCTTCACAGCAGAAAATTGCACTCCCTTACAAAGAAGGATATGAGTTTATAGAAGTTAGTCACATCATTTACTGCCAGGCTGAAGGAGCATATACCAAAGTTTTTCTTGATAATAAGAAATACATTCTTGTTTCCAAATCTCTCGGTGATATAGAAGAACTTCTTCCTCCTGATATCTTTCAGCGTATTCATCATTCTACAGTTGTGAATTTGAATTATGTCACTCATTTTGTTCGCTCAGATGGTGGTTATGTAAAACTGCAAACGGGAGAACAACTAACAGTGTCAAAATCGAAGAGAGATGCGGTGATGGAACGACTCGGATTGAAGAAAGATTAAAATAATTTACTATCAAGTTTCTTTGATAAAAAATGATCTTTAAAAATATCTCATCATAATTTTAACGATGAACAGCTACCAGAAACCCCCGAGGAAAAAAGAAGGAACAAATCCTACACACTTTTATGGCGAAGAGAAAGATGTGAGTCATCACAAAAAGGAGGTGTTTTAGTTTTCTTGCATTGGCAGAAATAAACTTCTTCTTCTTTATCAAACATAACTTTTATGCTGCGGTAGGGTTCATCCTGTATATTTCTATGCGCAGTGTCGCAAAATGGCTGGGTAGCACTTAAACCACAAGTACACCATGAATACACTTTTCCGGGTTGCACTTTTACAATTGCCGGCTCACACTCGGCCATCCTTGGCAAATTTTCATTGGGAATGATTTCCATGTTACATATAATTTTTTATAAATGAATATAATTGAAATGAATTCTTGTTTGAAAGCTCTTTGATCTCTTCTTTCAGCTTTTCTTTATCAATATCGCTCATCTTCTTTCGCTGAATAAGCTGGTAAGCTCTTTCTGCCAGCAACCAGTATTTTTTTTCCTTTGAATGACGATGTTTTAATAAATGTTCTATTTCTGTCAGCAGATCGCTTACACCTTCACTTTGTGAAGCAACTGTTTTTATCACGGGAACTTCATCATACCTGTTATGAAATGCAGGTGCCAGCATCAGCCGAAGGTTTTTTACAAATTGATCGGCATCCGGCCTATCGGCTTTATTTACAACAAAGATGTCGGCAATTTCCATCAAACCTGCTTTCATGGTTTGCACTTCATCACCTGCTTCAGGAACAACAACAACAACTGTGATATCAGCCAAGCCCGCAATTTCAACTTCGCTTTGTCCTACACCAACAGTTTCTACAATTATAAGATCAAAAGTCGCCGCTTTCATCAGCTCGGTTATTTCTATGATCTTCGGATGCAAGCCACCTAAAGATCCTCGTGTTGCCAGGGAACGAATAAAAACATTTGGGCTATCATACCATTTGCTCATCCTTATACGATCGCCAAGTAAGGAACCAAGATTAAAAGGGGATGATGGATCAACACAAAGCACCCCGATCTTTTTTCCATTGCTTACAAGCAAACCGATCAGCGAATCAACCAATGTACTCTTGCCTGCTCCGGGAGGGCCGGTAATACCGATAACTGGTATATTCGGGATATGAGGCAATGATCGTAATAACTCTTCATAGCCATCTGCTTCATTTTCTACCAATGAAATGCTTCTTGCCAATGCTTTTGCATCGCCCAGCTCCAATTTTGATAATAGTTCATTCATCATTTCGGGTTGGCCAAAAATACTCTTTATAATAAAGACAAATGAATGAGTTTAATAATTTTATTTTGCAGCATGCAAATGCTTTCGGTTGTTATTATTTGTAAAAATGGAGCAGCGGTTATTGGCGAAACCATAAAAAGTTTTTCCGGTCTTACTGATGATATTCTTGTCTATGATAATGGTAGCACAGATGATACAAAAGAGATAGTAAAGCAAAACAATGCGAGGTTGGTTGATGGGAATTGGGAAGGCTTTGGCAAAACAAAAAATAAAGCCAACGCATTGGCAAAATATGATTGGATACTTAGTGTTGATGCAGATGAAGCCATAGATGAAGAACTAAAAGAAAATTTATTGCAACAGGACCTGGTTGATGAAACGAAATTGTTTGAATTCAAATTCAAAAATTTTTTGGGTGACAAATGGCTTCGTTATGGCGAATGGGGAGATGATAAACATATTCGGCTTTTCAACAGGAAAAAAACATACTGGAATGATGCAGATGTACATGAGTCTTTATTATTGCCAACCCATATAAAAGTTATTTCAATCCCGGGTTATGTGTTGCATAAAACTGCTGCTGACTTTT
>DASYQG010000543.1:0-4461 GCA_036005825.1 Chitinophagaceae bacterium
ACTGCCTGGTCAAGATATCGTGCAGTAAAACCAATTTTAAATTTATCAGAAATCTTATGATCAATTTTAAAATTCGCTATGTAGCGATCAAACCCAGACTCGATCAAAATACCTTCTTCTTTATTCGCAGTCAAACTAAGATTGAAAGTAGTAGCCTGGTTGCCGCCGCTTACAAAAACATTATGGTTTTGAAAATTGGCATTTTTTCCAAATACTTCTTCCTGCCAATTGATAAATGGGATATTTTTATAATTTTTCAAAGTATCCCATGTTGTTCCATAGGTTTGCGCAAAGCTTGCACTATCAGTAGAATTGGTACGGCTTCTTTCATATTGCCAAACAACAAAATCATAAGGATCCAATACCCCCATAGTTTTTGGCAGTTCACGAAAACCGTAAGACATATTATAGCCAACCTGTGTTTTTCCTGGTTTACCGGATTTAGTGGTAATGATAAAAACGCCATTCGCTGCACGAGCACCATAGATAGCAGTTGTAGAAGCATCTTTTAAAACATCAATAGAAGCAATATCCTGCGGAGCAATTACGTCTAATGCTTTTTCAACCTGGACGCCATCCACAATATATAGGGGTGAGTTGTCCTGGGTTATTGAGCCGCCGCCACGAACACGTATGATAACATCTGCGCCGGGGGCACCTTCGGATGTAATCGCCTGCACACCCGCTAATCTTCCCTGTATTGCTTCAGCCGCAGATGAAAGAGGAATATCTTTTAATTGCTTAGCAGTAATCGACGAAACTGAACCTGTCAAATCTTTTCTTTTTGAAGTAGAATAACCAATTACTACTACATCCTCAAGAGTTGCAGCATTTCTCTCTAACTGGACGGTCACAGCAGATTTCCCATCTGTAGAAACACTCGTTGGTTTATGGCCTGCGTAACTAAAGTTAAGTGTTGCTTCTCCTGTCCCCGGTACATTGATTGAAAAATTTCCGTCTTTATCCGTTTGCACACCCGTTTTGGAGCCTTTTGGAATAATGCTTACACCCTGAAGTGGTGTCCCGGTATCATCGGTTACTCTTCCTTTGATCACCCTTTCCTGCGCAAATGTGACAAGAGAAAGACATACTAGAAAGAAAAAAAATAGAAGATGCTTCATATGGCTCTTTTTGTTGTTTTGGAAATGAAAAAAGGTCGTAATGTTGTCAAATCGTGAGAAACCATCTTGTGTTGTCTGGAATCCAATATCAATGCTAATCAGTATTTATCATATTTGAATCAATGAGTTAGGTGTTTATTTACGCAAACGTTCCCGATAACGATGACGAATATTGCGCATTCATCTTAACCTAAAAAAAGAGCACTATAAATTAATGAATGCTGCAAAGAATGTGATTCTTTTTTTATCTATTGCTATTACAATCGCAAGAAGGTTAAATGAGGCCGCCACTCCGCTGAAAGATGTATCTTTAAAAAGTAATTTTTCCGCCGAAATATGAAATTTGAAGCCGTCACAATTAAAGATATTGCCCGTGCTCTTGGCATTTCAACCTCCACAGTTTCCCGTGCATTGAGAGATAGCTATGAAATAAGCCCCGAAACCAAACAATTAGTGCTTGATTGCGCTGAAAAATTGAATTATCGCCCCAACCCGATCGCTTTAAGTTTAAAAGAAAGAAGAAGTCGTTCAATAGGAGTCGTGGTTTGCGAAATAGCTAATAACTTTTTCTCGCAGGTTATTAATGGAATTGAGTCCATCGCATATGACAAGGGTTATAACGTTATTATTTCCCAAAGCCGGGAGTCATACGACAGAGAAGTGATCGATCTGCAATACCTGGCCTCCCGTTCCGTTGATGGCTTGCTCATTTCTCTTTCTACAGAAACAAATGACCTCAGTCACCTGAAAGCTCTACATGCAAAGGGGTTTCCTATTGTTCTTTTTGATAGGATAACGGAAGAGATCAATACACACAAAGTGATCGTTGATAATTTCAAAGGAGCTTACGATGCCACAGAACATTTGATCCGCAACGGACATACACGTATTGCCGCTCTTACAAATTCTGAATTTTTGTCAATCACTCATGAACGTGTTGCCGGTTATAAAGAAGCATTAATAGCAAATGGCCAAAAAGTGTATGAGGATTATATCCAGCATTGTTTTTATGGCGGAATGATGTTTGAGGAAATTGAAGACGCCGTTAATAAATTATTTACCCAGCGACATAAACCTGACGCCATTTTTGCCACCAGCGACAAACTAACCACAGGCTGTTTAAAAACTTTAAAGAGAAGAGGATTAAAAGTGCCTGACGATGTTTCAGTAGTTGGTTTTTCCAATACTGATATAGCTGAACTGATAGATCCGCCACTTACTGTTGTAAGGCAGCCAGCTTTTGAAATGGGAAAAGATGCTACCGAATTACTTTTGCAACTTATCGAAAGCAAAAGACCGATAAAGGAATTTGAAAAAAGAATTTTAACACCTGAGTTACAAATAAGAGAATCATCGATTAAAAAAATATTTGTAGCAGAATAAGTGATCAATCTTCGTGCAAAACCAACTCACCTTCCAAAACAATTTTTTGCGGCAAGCTTGTTGAACTATTTTCTTTTCTATTGATCAATTGCAATAAAATATCGGTTGCTTTTTCCGCCTGCTCAAACGGAAATTGTTCTACAGATACGATAGGTGGATCATTGAGATAATGTATGATCGGGAGGTTTGCATAGCTGCCAAAGAAAATATCTTTATTTATTTGAAGTCCTTCCTTTCTTGCATAGCGAATTGCATCCAATGCCACATAATCATTGAAAGCAATAACAGCGGTGGGCAATTTTTTTAATGCCAATAATTTACCAATGGCTTTTTCAGTGCCACTCACTGTAAGATCAGTTTGTACCATTAACTCTTTTTCTTCTTTCAATTTATTTTTCAATAGCCCTTCCCGATATCCTTCAGCTCTTTCCTGAGTAAGTGAAATGGCGCCTGGGCCATTTATAAATCCAATTCTTTTTATTCCTTTTTTTACAAAAAGATCCACCATTGCAACTGTACTATTTTTTAAACTGCATGTAACAGAAATTGCTCCCGGCATTTCAGGTGCACGGTCAAAAAATACAACAGGAATATTGAATTGTTCTAATTCCTGGAAGTGTTTGTAATCGCCTGAGTTTTTTGATACAGAAACAATGATGCCATCCACTCTGTTACGTCGCATTGTTTCTACAATTTGTTTTTCCCTTTTTGGATCATCATGACTTTGGCTGATGAGTACATTATAATTATTCTCGATCGCCTTTTTTTCAATACCATTAATTGCAATCGAAAAATATTGTTCCTGCAGGTTTGGAAGAATGACGCCAAGTGTAAAAGTTTTTCCTTGCTTAAAAAAAATGGCTGCCTGGTTGGGTTCGTAATTTATCTCTTTAGCCACCTGCTGTACCTGCATTCTTGTTCGTAATCCAATACTTGGATGATCATGTAATGCTCTTGAAACGGTTGAAACAGATACATTCAGCCTCTTTGCAATTTCTTTTATAGTAGGTAGCTTTTTTGCCATCTTTGACCTTTATCAACCAAAGGCAATAAAGGTAATGTTTCGTGTAAACTGTGTATATAATTAGTTTAAAATCGGTGGCAGTATTTCAGTAACTTTAAGTACTTAAAACTACCAACTATGCGAAAAGTTTCTGACATTCTTGGCCGAAAAGGAGCTTCAGCTGTTGCAGTGGCCCCCGACACAAAAGTGATCGAGGCACTGAACATTATGGCTGAAAAGAACATCGGCTCCGTGCTTGTAATGGATGGCGGCGAATACCTTGGGATCATTACAGAAAGAGATTATTCAAGGAAAATTGCCCTGAAGCACAAAAGTTCTGTTGACACTAAGGTTTCTGAGATCATGACAACAAATTTGCCAGCAGTAAGTCCAACTGATAGCGTAGAACGCTGTATGGAACTTATGACTGATAAAAACATCCGCTACCTGCCCGTTTTTGAAAACAATCTTTTAGCAGGTATCGTAAGTATGAGCGATGTGGTAAAAGAAACTATTTTGCAACAAAAAGAAACTATCAGTCACCTGGAGAGTTATATCCATTCAGGTCTTTAAATTTGTATACAACTAAAAACACAAGTTAGCACCCTGCGCAAGCGGGGTGCTTTTATTTTTTACCAGTTTCGTCTTGTTTTGATTTAACCAATACAAGGTCTTTTATGTCAACATGGATCGGAAGCATTCCAATTTTCACAACAGCCTTCTTTCCTCTCATCTCAATTACTTGTCCTACCTGGTGATTCTTTCTCATTTTCACTTTCTCTCCCACTTTTATTTCACCGGCTAGTTCTATAAATTTTGATTCCACTTGTTTTTGCATTTTACCAGCAGCCTTCTTTTCATGTTTATTAAATAAAAGAGCACTGAAATTTTTGATCACTTTGCCTTTGTCTTCTTCTTTTCGCCAATCGATCACCATTTGCTTTAGCTTCCTTT
>DASYQG010000544.1:0-2602 GCA_036005825.1 Chitinophagaceae bacterium
TTAGAAATAATCATCACTTTGGTGATCTCAACTATTAATCAATTAATCATATCCTGTTTTTATGAAAAAGAGCTTATTACTTTTTCCCGTACTCGCATTTCAGCTTATGCAAGCCCAAACGCCACCGGCAATTAAAAATCTAGTATTTGAGGGGGCTGGGGTAAGAGGTATAGCTTATTGCGGAGCCGTACAGGAAATGGAATCAAAGAAGATGATGGATAGTATTGAAAGGGTTGGAGGAACCTCGTCCGGGGCAATTGTTGCGCTTACTATTTCACTGGGCTATTCAGGAAAAGAAATTGAAACCATTATTTCAAATACAAATTTTAAAAAATTCAATGACGGGAATTTTTTCTTTATAGGTGGCATCAACCGGTTAAACAAATATTTTGGCTGGTACAAAGGAAAAAAAATTGAGAAATGGCTTGAAAAGATGATAAAAGAAAAAACAGGAAATGAAAACATTACGTTTGAAGAACTTCATCAAAAAGGTTTCAAGGACCTGTATATAACAGGAACATCTCTTAATAGACAGAAAGCGGTTGTCTTCTCCTATGAATCTTATCCGAAAATGAAGATCAAGGATGCAATAAGAATTTCTATAAGTATACCTCTCTATTTTGAACCAGTCTTTATTGACAGCTCAGGCAAAACTTTTGATCATCCAAAACAAAAACAGGGGTTCGATATGATGGTGGATGGGGGCATACTGGAAAATTTTCCGATACATATGTTTGATAAACAACAACCGGATCCATATACGATGGGCTTCAGAATTGATCATGGCCCGCAAATAAAAAATGACAAGGGAGATAGAACTTTGGCGGAAATGCCAGTTAACGATTTGAAACAATATTTTGGTGCTTTTTATAACATAGTTATTGAAAATCTGAACAGGCAACTATTAACTATTGCAGATTGGCAAAGAACTGTTTCTATCAGTGATGGGAATGTTCTGCCGAAGGTTAGAAAATTATCAAAAGAAGAGGTTTCTATCCTGATTGAAAATGGAAGAAAAGCCGTACAATATCGTTTTTAAATTTATGATGGACTATACAGATAGCTTCGTTAAATTTATTTTCTCAAATTTTTTTAACCATTTTAATTAGTTCTATGCTTCAGCCTTCTACTCTAAAATTTCTGAAAGATCTAAAAAAGAACAATAACAAACCATGGTTTGACGCACATAGAAAAGAATATGAAGCAGCAAAGAGTGATTTTGCCGTCTTTATTCAAAATGTAATTGATAAGCATAGCAAAAATGATCCTACAATAAAATCAATTGTGGCAAAAGATTGTATGTTCCGCCTCAATCGTGACGTTCGTTTCTCGAAAGACAAATCACCGTATAAAACAAATATGGGTGCCTATATAAGTCGCGGAGGTAAAAAATCTGTATTTGCAGGATATTATTTTCATTGCGAGCCCGGACAATGTTTTTCAGGCGGGGGATTATGGATGCCGATGCCTCCGGAATTAAATAAAGTCAGGCAAGAGATCGATTACAATCTTGAAGCGTTTAAAAAGATAATTACTTCAAAAAAATTCAAAGCTGTTTATAAAGATCTTTCACATGACGCAGAATATGTTCTTAGCCGGGTGCCGAAAGGTTATGAACCAACCAATCCTGCAGTTGAATATTTAAAAATGAAAAGTTTTGTTTCCATGACATCTTTTAAAGATGCAGATCTTACTTCAAAGGATCTTGTCAAAAAAACAACAACAGCGTTTGAAGCGTTACAGCCGCTTATAGATTTTATAAATGAGGCTGTCGGGTAGATCATAATTAGTTAAACAATATTAATCGCTATTGATTTTTTATTTGGAACTTTATATCTCAAATTAAGTAACTCAATAAATGAACAAATTCGTATTTGAAAGAAGTTTTTACCTGTTAATTACTTGTTTTTTATTTTCATGCAGTAGTAAAGACAGTTCAGGAGGTGGAGTTACGCCTCCGCCTCCGCCTCCTCCTCCGGTAACATATGAATGGGTTTTTGAAAATACTGCCTCATGGACAGAAGAATTTAATACTAACGGCGCACCCGATGCAAATAAATGGAGTTATGATATTGGTGGAAACGGGTGGGGTAATAATGAATTAGAATATTATACAGACGGACTTAATGCATCAGTAAACAGTGGAGTACTGACGATCACTGCTAAAAAAGAATCTTTCATGGGTAAAGCATATACATCGGCAAGAATGATTACAAAAAATAAAGCTGACTGGTTATATGGACGATTTGAAATAAGAGCAAAACTTCCGAAAGGAACAGGAACCTGGCCCGCAATATGGATGTTGCCAACAGAAAGTGTTTATGGTGTTTGGCCAAACAGTGGCGAAATAGATATTATGGAACATGTTGGCTATGATCTGAACAATGTTCATTTTACATTACATGCCAATGCTTTTTACGGAGGAAATGGTAAAGGCGGTTCAAAAATTATTTCCGGAGCGACAGATGATTTTCATATTTACCGCATGGATTGGACCCCTTATGGTATAAGAGGTTATTTCGACAATGAAAAAGTCTTTGAATATATAAACCCAAATTCTGGTTATGCGTCGTGGCCATATGATAAAAAATTTCATATGCTG
>DASYQG010000545.1:0-4161 GCA_036005825.1 Chitinophagaceae bacterium
CCCTTGTCTTAATCGAGTATTCTTCGAAGCGGCAATCTTTCTACTTCGCCAATGATGAGTGGGAATTTTTCCACAGTTACATTGCTTTGGTCAAGACCAAATCCTTTTTCCTCTGACAAACTGATTTCTTTAAGCCAGAAATAAAAATTCATAATGACACGTTCAAAGAAAGGGAGTTCATTATCATGACTCAGGTATTTTTCCATTACAATAAACTGAAGGTCACCAGTTGCTTTGGCCCTGCTGTCTGATGTTTCATATTTTGTTGAAATATTTATTTCCCGGTTTAAAACTAATGCTTCTACCACCTGCCGGAATAAAATATGAATGCGAGGTTGTATCCTGAAACCTAATTTAAAATCAACACGAATAATATCATTGGGAATAATATGTTCCACTTTATATTCACAGGTATAGGGCTCATCCATTGTATCAACGTGTACAAACCAATAGATGTCGGCACGTTTTGGTTTTTTATTCAATATTGAATAAATGATCTTATGTTCTATCTCTTTCGGATTATCAGCGCTGGTAAGATAAACAAGGTGAGTGCCGAACTTTGGAACTGTTTTGTCCATGCTGAGCTCCTGTATTTTTGAAACATATGTTTCAAGTCGCACAAATTCCACATAACGGTTCTTGATCTTTCTTGCCCTGTACCAGATATACATTGTGAAAAAAAGCAGGCCACCCACAATTGAAGCAACATAACCGCCATGCGGAAATTTTTCAAGATTGGCAATAAGAAATGATATTTCAATTGTAAAATATACAGCGAGATAGAGATAAACAAGGATTGGGTTAGCTCTTCGTAAGACAAGGAAGTTCGCAAAAAGAATTGAAGTCGCTATCATACAAAGTGTGATCGCAAGACCATAGGCGCCTTCCATTCTTGATGAACGCTGAAAATATAATACAACAGCAACGCATCCGGTAAACAGTAAAAAATTAATAGCGCGGATATAGACTTGTCCTCTTTCTTCCGACGGATAACGGATCTTGACTTTTGGCCAAAGATTTAACCTCATGGCTTCACTGATAAGTGTAAATGAACCGGAGATCAAAGCCTGGCTGGCAATAATAGCAGCAGCAGTTGCAATAACGATCCCAATGATCCTGAAACCTTCGGGCATAATACCATAAAAAGCATTTAATTCTGATACATCAAAACCCTTGCCTTCATAGTTTGCGAGCAGCCATGCGCCTTGTCCAACATAGTTTATAATTAAACATGATTTCACGAATATCCATGACACCCTGATATTGCCACGGCCGCAATGACCAAGATCGCTATACAATGCTTCTGCTCCTGTAGTACAAAGAAAAACTGCTCCTAGTATCCAAAAACCTTTGGGATAATTTGTAAGGAGATCTATTGCATAATATGGATTCAGTGCTTTGAATATATGCCAATCATCTAAGAAGTGAAAAAGACCCATTGTAGCCAGCATTAAAAACCATATCAGCATTATCGGCCCAAAAAGTTTACCAATAGAAGCAGTGCCGAATTGTTGTAAGAAAAATATTAAAGTAATAATTCCTAAGACAATTAAAACAATTGTTTGCTGAGATATATCACTGAATCGGGGAATCTGTCGCAAACCCTCAATTGCAGAAGTAATAGAAATAGGTGGAGTGATCATGCCATCCGCCAGCAATGCAGCGCCACCGATCATGGCAGCAAGTACCAGCCATCTTCTTCTTCTTCGTACGAGAGCATATAAAGAGAAGATACCACCTTCTCCACGGTTATCTGCTTTTAAAGTAAGTATTACATATTTAATGGTGGTTTGCAGTGTCAATGTCCAGATGATACAGGAAAGACTACCAATGATCAATTGTTCAGAAACGATCTTTGAACCAATAATGGCATTGAATACATAGAGCGGCGAGGTACCAATATCTCCGAAAATAATACCAAGGGCAACTAACAAACCTAAAGGAGAAACCTTTTTAATATTTAAAGACATAGATGCGACCCGGAGCAGTTTTCAACAATGACGGGTCTTTTGTATATGACAGCAAATGTAATAAAGAGAGAACTAAACTTATTTTTTTGTGTATTAATTAAAATCTTCGTCCGCTACTCTTTTTAATTTTACGGTAGATACCGGCGCTACTATCAATGGGAATTTTTCCACTGTTACAGTTGACAGATCAAGTCCGAAACCTTTTTCTTCAGACAAGCTGATCTCTTTGAGCCAGAAATAAAACTTCATCACCACTCTTTCCCAGAACGGAAGCTCATTATCCTGGCTTAAATATTTTTCCATTACTATGAATTGGAAATCGCCAACCGTATTGCTGCGTTCCAAACTTTCATAACGACTGTAAATATTCACTTCTTTGTTTGCAACAAGATCTTCCACCACTTTGCGGAACATCAAATTGATCCTTGGCTGTACTCTAAAACCAAGTCTGAATTCGATCCGGATAATATCATTTGGAATAATGTGGTCCACTTTATATTCACTTGTATAAGGATCATCCAGTGTATCCACATGCACCAACCAGTATATATCTGCCCTCTTTGGTTTTTTATTTAATATAGAATAAATAACCTTATGCTCGATCTCTTTTGGATTATTGGCGCTGGTCATATAAACAAGATGCGTTGCATATTTAGGCACTGATCTGTCATTACTCAATTCCTGAATCTTTGGAATGTAATGTTCCAATCTTACAAATTCCACATAACGGTTTTTGATCTTTCTTGCCCTGTACCAGATATACATTGTTATAAATAAAACTCCACCGATCATAAAGGAAACATAACCGCCATGGGTAAATTTATTTAGGTTAGCAGCAAGGAACGACAACTCTACCGTAAGATAAACGATGAGATAAAGAACGATCCATTGTCTCGGTGCTCTTTGTGTAAATAAATAATAGGAGAACAACGTTGTATTCATCAGCATACCGAAGTTGATCGTAAGACCGTACGCCGCCTCCATGTTCTGCGCTTTTTGGAAATACAATACGACACCACAACAACCAAGAAACAATAGCATATTTACAGCCGGAATAAATAACTGTCCTTTTTCTTCGGTTGGATAATTGATCTTGAGTTTTGACCAAAGATTTAATCGCATCGCTTCGCTGATCAAAGTAAATGAGCCGGAAATCAATGCCTGGCTGGCAACAATAGTTGCGGCGGTGGCAATAATAATTCCGATCAATCTAAAACCGTCAGGCATTAAAGCATAGAATGGATTAATGTTTGGATCTACTGAAGAACCTACATGATTAAGCAACCAGGCGCCTTGTCCCAAATAATTAAGAATAAGACAACTTTTTACAAAGATCCATGACATACGAATATTGCCTCTTCCACAATGGCCAAGATCACTATATAATGCTTCAGCACCAGTGGTACAAAGAAAAACGGCGCCAAGGATCCAAAACCCTCGCGGATACTGAGTTAAAAGATTAATTGCATAATAGGGATTAAATGCTTTTAATACTCTTATATCATCAAGGATATGGCTTAGTCCAAGAAATGCAAGCATGGTAAACCAAACAAGCATCACGGGTCCAAAAAAGCGACCAATAGTAGATGTGCCAAATTGTTGTAAGAAAAATAGAATGACAAGAATAACGAGAACAATTCCTACGATCGTCCATTGACCAATATTATTAAAAAGTGTTATTTGCTTAAGACCTTCAATAGCAGAAGTAACGGAAATGGGAGGAGTAATTATTCCCTCGGATAAAACGGCAGCGCCACCCATCATGGCAGGTATTACGGCCCATTTTCCATGTCGCCTCACTAATGCAAATAAAGAGAACATACCACCTTCACCATTATTATCAGCCCGCAAAGTCAGGATCACATACTTGATGGTTGTTTGCAGGGTTAATGTCCAGATGATACAGGACAAGCCTCCAAGTATTAATTCTTCGGATATGATCTTTCCTTTTATTATTGCTCCAAAAACATATAAGGGAGAAGTTCCTATGTCTCCATAAATTATACCGATTGCAACCAGTAAACCAGCAAGTGTAACTCTATTGGTGGGGATTCTCACGAAAAAATTTTCTTTTATACCCGTACAGATATGGTGTACGAATCAACCTGCAAAGGTATAAGTAAAAAGAAATAATGCAAATCTGAAAACACTTTGTTTATTAACCGGCCTGTTTTTTGCAAAATGATAGCCA
>DASYQG010000546.1:0-1731 GCA_036005825.1 Chitinophagaceae bacterium
TTATAAGTATATTGAAATGCGATACCTAAAACTTCATCGGGTTGCAATTGCTGATTTAATGAAATAAAACCGATCTGCGGATTAAAATAATAATCGCTTGGTAAAAGTTTGCGGGCAAATGTTTTTTCAAAATCCTGAACTGGTTGAAGACCCGCCCCTGACAATATACTTGTAACCGCAGACGAACTTCTTGCGGCAGGTGCTGCTAAGATCGTTGAGTAAAGAGTGTTTGCATCATTTCTCGGAGGCACATTACCTATCCCACCCCATGGACCATAAGGTTGCCCTTCACCAAGGTCCATTAATGCAACAACATCTCTCGTATCAGTTGTAGCGCCGGTTCTATTGGTTACCCAAACTTCTACCCGGAGGATCTGCGTAAGTGAATTAACAAGAGGAATTTCCTTCATGGCCTTGTTATAATTATTCCTGAAATATTGCGCCATAAGGAAGTGCCGGTTCTCTTCGTACTCGTCAGCCTTATAAGTAAAAGTTTGTGTTGACGACCCCCCTTGTAATCCCATTGTTTGACGTTGTGCTCGTTGGTTAGCAAATACAGTCGTTACAAATAATTTTCCGAACTGTAATTGTGTTTTTATACCAAACAAAGATTGAGCTCCGGGGATCAATGTTCCTTTAGATGTAAAACTTGTGTTACCTGCCTGGAATTGTTTTAATATTTCATCATCCCTACCCTGGTAATCCAATTTCAATTGATTTTCAAAATTAAAATTGGCAAGCGTATTATAATTTATCGGCAGTTTAAGTTTATCACCGATGCTTGCATCCACCTGGAACTGGCTGTTCATGTCAAAATCCAATCCTCCATTATTACGTGCACGTTCAGGCAGCGTTGGATTATTTATTTTTTGTCCCTGGTAGCCAATATTAAGACTTACAAAACCTGTTGGTTTTATTTCAATTTTACCATTACCAACAATTCTATTTACCCAATCATTTACAAAATTGGGTTTGGGTTTGTATGTTCTCCGGTTAAGATTAGAAAGCAGGCTGGCTCTTTTTCTGAAATATTCATTCTCATCTTCCTTTCCTTTCAGATCCAGGAATTCTTTCATTGTAAATGACATTGGCGTACGGTAATAATGATCACCGATCTTTTCAATGATGTAGTATTGTTTTGTTACAGGATCATACTCGACATTTCTTTTTATAAAAGCTGTATCCTTTAACAAAAATGGATTCCGATTTGGATAATTATAGGGATCGCCATAACGATCCGGCTGCGTAGGACGTATCGTATCACCGGGAAAAAAGAAATCGTTAACCAATGGATAAGGCGAAGCGTTTCCTTTGATGGCAATGAAAGAAAAAATGACTGCTGCTACCAGCGTCCGGAATATGGTGGTTAACTTAGGGCTCAAAACTTTCTCAACAGAATTAGTTAGGTAAAAATGTCAATCGATAGGCTTACAGAGTTTTTAAAGCTTTCTTGATAACATCCTCGAGGGAGGTTAATGAAGGGTCTGATTGTGTGACCCTTTGGATTGCCTGATCGGCGGTACTACGGGCTATTCCCAGGGCCATCAGGGCATTTAACGCATCGGTATGCAATGTATTGTGTTTCAAAGGAGAAATATTTAAATCGAACGGTTGTTTTGCAAATTTATCTTTTAGCTCAAGGACTAATCGTTCGGCTGTTTTTTTACCGATCCCTTTTATCTTTTCAAGCCCATGAATATCATTAAGTACGATTAATCTCGTAAGCTCTTC
>DASYQG010000547.1:0-4496 GCA_036005825.1 Chitinophagaceae bacterium
GTTGGCATTATGGTACTTACGATGGGCTGGTTATTGTATTATCTCAATAGCGCAAAAAAAATAAAGCGTTATTCCTGGCTGATCTTTATTTCAATGCTTTTTGAAAATGGACTGATCATAACCCAGGCTATTAGGAATACAACTTCACATTTCAATATTACTTCGTCGCTCAATGGAATTATATTTAACCTGATGGGGATGTTTATCCTTGTATTTACAATTACTGTAGTATTGATCTGCATTTCTTTTTTTAAACAAAAGCAATTTTCAATTCCCGATGCTTATGTATGGGGCATTAGGCTTGGCATTTTATTCTTTTTGTTTTTTTCATTGGAAGGCGGTGCAATGCTGGGTCTTCTGAAACATACAGTTGGTGGCCCTGACGGTGGACCGGGATTACCTTTGATAAATTGGAGCACCCAGTATGGTGATCTTCGCATTGCGCATTTTATCGGTATTCATTCCTTACAAGTTCTGCCATTGGTTGGAAACTATTTTGCTAAAACAAAAAGACAAACGATAACATTTTCCGTCGTATATTTTGTTCTTGCTTCAGCATTATTTTTACAAGCAATGAAAGGGATACCTTTGTTTTTTTAATTTCTCTATATGCAAAAAATATTATTTATCGGTGCATCGGGTATGTTGGGTAAGCCGGTTGCTCTTGAATTAATGAGAGCTGGTTTTCCTGTTACATTTCTTGCAAGAGATGTAGAAAAAATGCAAAAGCTTTTCCCTAATGCATCTGTGGTGAAAGGTGATGTCTTTGATGTTGATTCATTGAAAGCAGCAATGGCAGGACAGGAAATTGTTTATTTGAATTTGTCTGTTGCACAATCATCAAAGAAGAATGAACCGCAACCTGAAAGAGAAGGAATAAATAATATTATTGAAGCGGCTAAAAAAACAAATGTAAAACGCATCGTCTATCTTTCTTCGCTGATAAAAAATTACGAAGGAATGAATGGCTTCAACTGGTGGGCATTTCAAATAAAACAAGCAGCAGTGAACGCAATAAAAAACTCTGGCCTGAACTACAGTATATTTTATCCGTCCACTTTTATGGAATGTTTGGATAAACAGATGTTGCAGGGAACAAGAATAATGCTGGCAGGAAAGTCAGAAGCGCCGATGTGGTTTATTGCGGGCAAAGATTATGGAGTGCAGGTGGCATGGGCAATGAAAAAAGCAGGCGATAGCAATCAGGAATATGTTGTACAGGGACTAGAACCCTTTACATCTGATGAAGCAGCAAAAGTTTTTATTGAGAATGCGAAGTCAGATATAAAGATCATGAGAGCGCCGTTAGCACCGTTAAAATATATTGGCATTTTTAACCAGCGAATGAATTATGCGTATCATATTTGCGAAGCGCTGAATAAATACCCCGAGAAATTTGAAAGCGAAAATACATGGAATGATCTTGGTAAACCTTCTACAACATTAGCAGATTATGTTTCTTCTTTAAAAATTTAAAATACGACATGATAAAATCAATATTAGTTTTCATAGTTCTTAGTCTTAGCATTAGTCTTTCCGCTCAAAGATCGAATGAACAGCTACTGGTGATCGGGACCTACACTTCCGGTACAAGCGAAGGGATCTATGTTTATAAATTCAATACTGAGTCAGGTGAGAATAGTTTTGTAAGTTCAGTAAAGACATCCAATCCCTCCTACCTTACGATTTCTCCCAATAAAAAATTTGTGTATGCAGTAAATGAAGATGCGCCAGGTAATGTGACTGCATTTGTATTTAATAAACCCAATAATAAGTTGCTACAGTTAAATCAACAACCCTCACAGGGAAAAAATCCTTGTTATATTACAATCGATAAAAATGGTAAATGGGTGATCGTTGGAAATTATAGCAGCGGTACCCTTGCTGTTTATCCTGTAAATAAAGATGGTTCTCTTGGAAAACCTACTGATTCGGTTTTACATGAAGGTAGCAGCGTGAATTCCGAAAGACAGGAAGCCGCTCATGTGCATGCAACCGTATTGAATCAAAATAATAAGACCTTGTATGTACCCGATCTTGGAATGGATGAAGTGATGTTATATAATCTGGATAATAAAACCGGTAAGCTAAAAGAATTCGATCCGCCATTTGTAGCAACAGAACCCGGCGCCGGTCCACGTCATTTAGATATTCATCCAAACGGAAAGTATGCATACCTGATGGAAGAACTTACTGGTTCGGTATCTGTTTATAAAATAGAGAAGAATGGTTATTTAACTTTATTGCAAAATATTTCAGGATTACCAAGAGACTTTGATGGAGCAGTCGGCAGTGCTGATATTCATGTTTCTCCTGACGGCAAATTTTTGTATTGTTCAAATCGTGGAGAGAGTAACACGATCGGAATTTTTAGTATCAACAAAAGTAATGGACAACTGGAATGGATAGACCATCAGTCAACGCTGGGAAAAACGCCACGCAATTTTAATTTCGATCCAACTGGTAATTTTCTTTTAGTAGCCAATCAGAACAGTGATGAGATCGTGATCTTTAAAAGAGACAAGGAAACCGGATTACTTACTGATTCCGGTAAAAGAATAAATATTTCAAAACCTGTTTGTTTGAAATGGATGCCGGTTGAATAATTTATTTCTCTCCCTGTCTAAAGGCCGGGGCAATTCATAAAGATTCATTTCACTTGCCCCAGCCTTTAAGCTGGGGTAAAAATGACAAAATAAAATAAATTGGAAATAACAAAGCAACATATCGAAGATGCACATGAAAGAATAAAACCCTTTATTCATAAAACACCTGTGTTTACTTCAAAAACTCTTGATCATATTTCCGGGGCTGAAATATTTTTTAAATGCGAGAATTTTCAGAAGATCGGTGCATTCAAAATTCGTGGTGGTATGAATGCTGTGTTATCATTACCTGTGGAAAAAAGAAAAAAAGGAATTGCCACGCATTCATCCGGCAATCATGCACAGGCAATTGCTTATGCGGCAAGAGAAGTAGGTACAAAAGCTTATATCGTAATGCCGGACAACTCTCCTAAAGTAAAAGTGGATGCAGTAAAGGGATATGGTGCTGAGATATTTTTTTGCGAACCGAATCAACAGGCAAGAGAAAAAACCTTACAGGATGTAGCTGATAGAACCGGCGCTGAGTTTATTCATCCTTATAATAACTATGAAGTGATAGCAGGCCAGGCAACCTGTGCAAAAGAATTGATAGAAGAAATTCCTTCTTTGGATTTTATTCTCGCTCCTGTTGGCGGCGGCGGTTTGCTAAGCGGAACATTATTAAGTACTCATTACTTCTCTCCTTCTACAATTGTTTATTCAGGCGAGCCTGAAGGCGCAGCTGATGCAATTCTTTCTATCAAAAATGGAAAGATCGAAAAAGCTCCTTTTGTAAAAACGATAGCAGATGGTTTGCTTACTACGCTTGGCGATAAAACTTTCGGGATCATAAAGCAATACGTAAAAGATATTTTGACAGTAAGTGATGAAGAGATCATCGCTGCTATGAGACTTGTTTACGAAAGAATGAAAATTGTTGTTGAGCCAAGTGGAGTTGTACCGCTTGCCGCATTAATAAAGAATAAGAATCTATTTACCGGTAAAAGAGTTGGCGTTATTTTCAGTGGAGGAAATGTTGAGTTGAAGAAGTTGGGGGAATGGTTTTGAGCTAACGGTCTGCATTAACGAAGTAGAGGGATTCATTTATGGTCATTGCCCAGTCCATATTTTAGCAATGATTAGTTTACTGCAGTTATTTCTGATCGGTGCATTTTTAATGCCATATTATTCGCTTCGATATTTTTTGAAAAACCACACCTTTAAAATATCTGCCGTAATTATATATACTGCAACAATAAGTAATATAACCACAAAATTAATAAATGGTAATGGTGTTAAACCTATTTCATTGGCAAATGGTAAATAGGGAAGCGAAATGGTGACAATAAGACCAATGGTGCTAAGTATAAAAAGATATTTTCCGGGCCTGCTTTTAAAAAAATTTTTATGTGTCCTGATGATAAATAAAATGAATAACTCGGTTAATACGGACTCAATAAACCAGCCTGTTTGAAAGGCTGATTCTTTTACTTTTAATATATACAAAAGAGATAAAAAGGTAATGATATCAAATAAAGAACTATGAATTCCAAAAATAACCATGTAGTTACGGATAAACTTTAAATCCCATTTACCTGGCCGGGCTAATTGTTCCTGGTCTACATTGTCGGAGGCAACCGTTAAATATGGGAAGTCGGTAATAAAGTTGGTCAATAAGATCTGCTTGGGCAACATAGGCAGAAAAGGAAGCAATAAGGAAGCAATTGCCACACTGAACATATTTCCAAATGTAGAGCCTGTATTAATAAATATATATTTCAACGTATTGGCAAAAGTTCTTCTTCCTTCGTTAATACCATCCACTATTACCATAAGATCTTTTTCCATTAATACAAAATCAGCTGCTTCCCTGGCCACATCAACTGCGTTTTGTACAGATATTCCTACATC
>DASYQG010000548.1:0-2991 GCA_036005825.1 Chitinophagaceae bacterium
AAGAACAAAAGAAATTGGTATTCGCAAAGTGCTGGGTGCTTCTGTGCAAAACATTTTGTTGTTGCTATCAACTGATTTTCTAAAACTGGTCATTGTTGCCTTATTTATTGCAATACCAGTTGGCTGGTGGGTTATGCATTCATGGTTAAAGGATTTTGCCTATCGCATCAGTATTCATTGGTGGGTATTCATTATTGCAGCAGTAATAGCTGTTTTGATAGCTTTTTTCACTATCAGTACACAGGCGATCAAAGCGGCAATTGCGAATCCGGTAAAATCTTTACGAACTGAATAAATTATAGTCATGATAAAAAATTATTTCAAGATCGCATGGCGAAATATTATTAACAACAAAGTTTACAGCGCAATCAATATTTTTGGTTTAGCCATCGGTATGGCTGTTACATTGATTATTGCTTTGTGGGTTTATCAAGAATTTTCCTACAACAGGTTTTTACCCAATTATAAGACTATTTACCAGGTAAGATTGAATCATAACATTGAAGGCAGTATCAATACCATGAATACGGTTTCCTTACCGCTTGGAGATGTGCTGCGCAAAGAAATTCCTGAAATAAAATATGTCGCAGAGACAGATTGGAATGACAATCATAGTTTGATGGTTGGTGAAACAAAATTGTATTTGAAAGGCATGCGTACTGGAAATGATTTTCTTAAAATCTTTCAATATCCTTTCGTGAAAGGTAACGGTAACGCCGTATTGAATGATCCTTATTCAATTGTGTTAACGGAATCCACTGCAAAATCATTGTTTGGAAATAATGATGCTATTAATAAAACAGTTCGATACAATAACAAATATGATTTGAAAGTTGAAGGCATATTGAAAGACTTGCCTAGCAATTCTTCTTTGCAATTCAAGTATCTCATTCCCTTTAGTTTCAGAGAACAAACAACAGATTGGGTAAAGGATGCCCGTACGCAATGGGGCAACAATTCTTTTCAAACTTTTGTAGCGCTTCAGCCTGGTATTTCGTATGCACAAGTAGAGCCAAAGATTCGAAATATTGTAAAAACAAATTCGGAAATGAAGAAAACCGAAGTGATGCTTCATCCTTTGAAAGATTGGGAACTCTATTCAAATTTTGAAAATGGAAAAGCAACTGGTGGCTTTATCGAATATGTGAAAATGTTTAGTATTATTGGTTTACTTGTTTTATTAATTGCATGTATCAATTTCACCAATCTTTCCACCGCACGTTCTGAAAAAAGAGCAAGAGAAGTAGGAGTGAGAAAAACAATTGGTTCCAGTCGTCAATCACTGATCATTCAATTTCTAAGTGAATCTGTTTTAGTTAGCTTCATTGCATTCCTGATTTCAATTCTCTTAGTGCAACTTGCTCTGCCTTATTTTAATCAACTCACCAAAGGATGGATAAGCACTCCATATTCTTCTCCCGTTTTTTGGATGATCATGATTGCCTTTGTTTTAATAACCGGGTTGCTTGCCGGTAGCAGACCTGCATTTTATTTTTCGTCTTTCATACCCGTAAAAGTTTTGAAAGGAACAGTGCAAACAGGAAGATCGGCTGCATGGTCAAGGAAAATTTTAGTGGTGCTTCAATTCAGTTGTTCGATAGCCCTTATTATCAGTACTGTTATTATTTACCGTCAAATTGGACACACAAAAGATAGGTCAACAGGATATAACCAGGACAGGTTAATGATGACCGATATGAGTGCTGATCTCAATCGTAATTATAAGCCATTAAAACAGGATCTTTTACAGAGTGGTGTTATTGAAAATGTGGCAAGGGCTTCAAGTCCGGCTACAGGAATTTATTCCCTTACAATCATCGGCGAATGGCCGGGCAAAGCAGCAGGACAGGAGTCATTAAATACTGGTGCGATCAGTGTTTCCGAAAATTATTTTCAAACACTTGGAATATCTGTTAAAGCCGGAAGAGATTTTTCTGATGAATGGAAGATTGATTCAGGTTCAGTTATCGTGAATGAAGCAGCGTTGAAGAAAATGGGGTTAAAAGATCCGCTCAATCAATTTATCACATGGAATGGAAATGAACGTGCAAGGATCATTGGTGTTGTAAAAGATGCGATCATGGAATCACCTTTTACACCGGTAAGGCCAACCGTGTTCACTCATGGCCGTGAAGGAAACAGCCTCATGTATCGTTTGTCAAAGAATATTTCTACAAAAGATGCCATCACAAAACTGACAACGATTTTCAATAAATACAATCCGGCTTATCCTTATAGTTATCAGTTTGTTGATGAAGAATATGCAAATAAGTTCAATCTTGAATTGCTTATTGGTAAACTTGCCGGGTTGTTTGCGGCTTTTGCCATTTTTATTTCATGCCTGGGTTTGTTTGGTCTTGCCGCATACATGGCTGAACAACGCAATAAAGAAATTGGCATCAGAAAAGTATTGGGCGCATCGGTATCACAAGTTTGGCTGCTACTTTCAAAGGATTTTATCGTCCTCATCATTCTTAGTTGCGCCATTGCTTCTCCTGTTGCATTCTATTATTTACAAAGCTGGCTGCAGAAATATGATTATCGGGTTACAATAAGTCCGTTTGTTTTTATTGTAGCCGCTATTGCAGCAATTTTAATAACAATCGTTACAATAAGTTTCCAGGCACTAAAAGCTGCCTTGGCAAACCCTGTAAAATCATTGCGAAGTGAATAAATGATAAACTTATGTTTAAAAATTATTTAAAAACCGCTTTCAGGAACCTGGGTAAAAACAAGCTTTATTCAGGTATTAATATTATCGGGCTGGCTGCTGGTTTAGCTGCCTGTTTGCTCATTGGTGTTTTTATCAGCCATGAGCTTAGCTATGATAAGTTTAATACCCGTGCAGACAGGATCGTTCGGGTGACGATGGAATATAAAAATGCGGAGACAGTAAACACAACAGCAACTACCGGAACAAAAGTAGGGCCCCAGTTTAAAAGAACATTTCCTGCGGTGGAAGAATACGTCAGAACTTTTATCAGTCATGGT
>DASYQG010000549.1:0-2210 GCA_036005825.1 Chitinophagaceae bacterium
CCTGCAAAATCATCGGTGCATAATTGATTTGCGGGATCAAGCCCATCCTTCACCAAAAATTCAACCCAGCGTGTCAGCGCTTCCCAATGTTGCTTTGCATAATTGGCGTTGCTTTCAGCTTTTGCGATAGCGGCAGTGGAAATGATCATATTACCGGCTTCCTCAACCGGCATGTCCTCTGGATACGTTTGACCGTTCGCGATGGGGTACGTGCCCAGGTCATGCGCAGGAAATGGCTTGGTGAACTTTCCACTTTCACTGTAATAAAAAATTCCGTTGAGCATGCCTTTCAGGAGGTCCGGGTTATATACCAATGAAAGAGGTGCGGAAGGGTAGGTTACGTCAACTGTCCATATAGAACCATTACTGAAATTTTCTTTTTGAGGAAAGAGGATCTCATTATTCGGCCCTCTCACTAATTTATGCGCAGCCAACGATTGACGATAAGCAAGCACACAAAGATTTGCATAAGTTTCTCCGCCTGCATTTAACGCATCATTATATAATTCCTTATCAAATTTGTTACATCTATCTTCAATTGATTTAAATTCATCCAATGATTTTTTTATCATTTCTTCTGTTGAAGAAAAGTTTTTCTTCCACCAGGCCTGCAGGTTTTGTCCAAAGTATTGAATTGAATAAAGATCATCATAAGCAAGTAAAATTGTTTTTTCAACAGGCACATTTTTTACTTCACCAAGGCTTATCCTTAAGCTATAGTAACCACTGTAAACGAGATTCCTACCCTTAAAAATATTAACAGGAGCCGCCTCCTCAGGTGATCTTATTGTAACACCTTGTTCTTCTTTCGCGGCAAGGTAAAAATATCCCCAATCGATCCTGAGATCATCGCCCTTCTTCTTTAAAATTGCCTGTTCATCAGTTCCCATCTTTTGAAAAAGAACTCCATTTTGTTTGTAGAACGTTTTATTTACAATTTGTGTCGTTTTATTTCTTGCAATATCAATTGAAGGGAAAAGAGATAATTTTACATTATGTTCTTTACTATCAGTTGAAGTTACCTTGAATGTGACATAACTGATCGGTCTTGAATAAAGATCAAGGTCATTCATTAACAACGGTGAAAGGAAATTAACGGCCAATAAAACCGGGCCACAGGTGAATTCATACCTTGTTTGAGTTGCCGTTATCTCTACTTTTTTCTGAATAGCCTGTTGAATCGGAGCTGATGGTAAGCGATCATATAAACCTGCATCAATATAAGCCTGACCTCCGGTGTTCTCACAATACATAGCTAGCACATTTTTACCTTTGCGTAATTTTTGTTCAATAGATTTTGGCAGTACAAGCTCTTTATTTGCAGAACAACATCCGGCATTATATATTTTTTCACCATTCAGATATATCTCAACATTATCATCATATTTAGCTTTTAAAAGTAACTCATGAATATCGGTCGGCTGGGCATCAAAAGTTCTTCTTATCCAGATCTCCCTGGTTGTCCATGCCGTTTGCGGATCGACATCTTTTGTCCCGAACATTCCTTTACCTGTTTGCCATTTTGAATCATCATAATCTATAGCCGTCCAGTCAGCTGCTGCAGGTTTTGATTCTGTAAATTGACAATTGTATACTTGAGTATCCGAAAGAGGCATGATCGTTTTCAATTCTCTCTGCGGCTCACCAAGGAATTTATAAAACTCGTCATCAACGCTTAATAGCCCAATTAACGAGTTATCCTTCCCTGTCCAATGTTTGGTCGTGCTTTCGTTCAACTTGTCTGTAAAACTCCAGATACTGAAATAAGGATCATGCACAACAAGCGGGTAAGCCGGGGCTTTGTTAACCTGGGCAGATGAAATGAGAAATAAGAAACAAGAAATAAGGAATAAAGAAGTTTTTTTCATTTTGAATTTTTAAAACAAGCTCGCAATTGAATTAACGAACAGAAAATTTATAAACAGTTGTTTGATGATAAGTTTCTCCCGGTTTCAGAATAGTATTTGGAAAAGATGGCTGATTAGGTGAATCAGGAAAATGTTGCGTCTCTAAACAAAGTGCCGCATGCTGAACATATTTAGCGCCACCTCTTGTATTCTTCAGTGTGCCATCCAAAAAATTTCCAGTGTAAAATTGAATACCTGGTTGAGTTGTATATACCTCCATATAGCGGCCACTGCCGGCATGGTAAACTGAACCGATCAACTCCAGATCAGAACCTGACCTATTCAATACCCAATTATGATCAT
>DASYQG010000550.1:0-3513 GCA_036005825.1 Chitinophagaceae bacterium
AATATTGAAATGACATCACACACTGCCTTGAACTTTTTAAGAAAGTTCATTCTTGCTAACACTTGATCGGGTTTTAATGCTCAAATCATTACCTTTGGCCGGTTAATTAAAACTAAGACATCAAAGAGAGAAAGAGGAAAAGAGTTGCTTTGAAAAACAAATTTTTGTTGAATAGAATTACAGGTGTACAAGTGTGCAACGCAAGGGACGGTGAATAGAATTTCGATTGCTGACTTCAAAAAAAAAATTTATGGCTATTGTTGATCTGGTAATGCCCAAACTTGGTGAAAGTATTATGGAAGCCACCATTTTGAAATGGCACAAACAATCCGGCGATACTGTGGCAATGGATGAAACTGTATTGGAAATTGCTACAGATAAAGTGGATAGCGAAGTGCCAAGCACTGCTGCCGGTGTGTTGAGTGAAATTCTTTTTAATGTAAACGATGTAGTGCCTGTCGGGACCGTGATCGCAAGGATAAAAACAGCTGCGGAAGAAACTGCTGCATCAAAGCCAACACCTGTACAACCAAAAGTTGAAGTTCGTCAGCCACAAATGGAAACTGTTGCTGAAGTGGTTTCCTCATATCAAACTACAAACTACAAACCACCAACTACAAATGGTTCGGGCAATCGTTTTTATTCGCCACTTGTATTGAACATTGCAGCAAGTGAAGGTGTGAGTATGAGTGAACTTGAAAATATTCCGGGCACAGGTAATGAAGGAAGAGTGACGAAGAAAGATATTTTGCAATATGTGAGTGAGAGGAAGTCGGGAGTCAGGAGTCGAGAGTCAGGAGCCAGAAGTCAGGAGCCGATGATGATACCTGTTTCAAAAGTTGAACAATCATCGTACCAGCAACAAACAATCAGCAACCAGCAACTACCAACGACATACCAGGGCAATGTTGAGATCATAGAAATGGATCGTATGCGAAAACTGATCGCTGATCACATGGTGAGAAGTAAGCATACAAGTCCGCATGTAACAAGTTTTACCGAGGCTGATGTAACTAACCTGGTGATGTGGCGTGATAAAGTGAAAAAAGATTTTGAAGACCGGGAAGGAACTAAGATCACTTTCACTCCTTTGTTTATCGAAGCCATTGTAAGATGTATTAAAAAATTTCCGCTGGTCAATTGCTCGTTGGATGGCGATAAGATAATTATCAAGAAAGACATTAATATAGGAATGGCTACAGCATTGCCATCCGGCAATCTAATTGTGCCTGTAATAAAAAATGCCGACCAATTGAATCTTGTTGGTTTGGCAAAGCAAGTGAACATGCTTGCTGATAATGCAAGAACAGGCAAACTAAAAGCTGATGATACTTCAGGTGGCACATTTACAATGACAAACGTTGGAACTTTCGGTAGCCTGATGGGAACACCGATCATTAATCAACCACAGGTTGCAATTCTCGCTGTTGGCGCTATAAAAAAACGTCCGGTTGTTGTGGAAACTCCTGCCGGCGACAGCATTGCTATCCGTCACATGATGTATTTGAGCATGAGCTACGATCATCGCATCGTTGATGGAAGTCTTGGAGCTACATTCTTAACTGCTGTTGCGAAAGAGTTGGAGAATTTTAATGGTGAAAGAGAATATTAAGGATCGTATTATACTAATTAAAACGAATTGCTCCGGAATTCCCCGGAGCTTTTAATTTGTAGGAGTGCCATACGTTTTATTTTCAAACTTCATTCTATTCCCCTTCTTCGTTACGATATAAAGATTGTCATATTCAGTTTCAGGAAGATCTTTTGGAATTTTTGTTTCTCCGCAGAGTTTGTTTACTATATCATCAACGGTATTAGAATGTCCCACGATCAATGAATTTCCTTTTTTAATTCCTTTCAACTTTTGAATAAACTGGTCAAGTGAATCTTTTGTATTATATATCTCAATTTTAGTAGCTCCTCTCAATTCGTCCAGGGGATGCGCTGTGGAAATGGTTCGAACAGTATTTGTAGAAAAAATATGAGTGATGCCTTTATCTCTCAACGCTTCTTTCAATTCGATAGCTCTAACCCGGCCGGCAGCGGAAAGCGGCGGATCATTTGGCGTACTCATTGTAGTGCCGGCAGCTGCTGTTTCTTTTTCCGCATGGCGAACAATATAATACTTAACTGATCTGCAGGAAGAAAAAAAAATGAGGAGTATATACAATATTATTCTTGGCATGATATTTCTTTTTAACAAACTTAAGGTAAACTTACTTTTATTTTTCAAAGTCTTTTATCTAAATTACAGTAACGAACCAAACGATAGTCTATGAAATCATTATCCGAAACCTGGTTTGCCGAAGGTTATATTGATTTTGAGTTAAAGAAATACACCCTTCTCGCCTACCTTAAAGAAGTAAATAAATATTTCAACGAAAGCAAGCTCTACCCGCAGCTTTCTGACATCATTTTTCATTTCAATAATCTTGTCGCTTTTCGGGAAAATAAAAAATTCCTGCAGGAACATTTTCCTAAGAAACTCACCGGCATCCAACTAGAAAAACTTCAATTGCTTTATGAGCAAATGATAGAGGACGATGAACTGATGCAGGAACTGGAAGATATCATCAACTATTCTGCCAGTAAAATGAAAGGAACGATCAACAGCGGCGTTGAAATATATGAACTGGTGGAGGAAAAAATAATAATTAATCCCGTTGGGATCATTCCTCTTGATACACAGGAAGGTTATTTCTTTTTAAATACAACAGCGCAAAAGCAAACTTTTGTTTATCACTATCGCTTATCCTTTTTTGAAAAACATGATGAGAAATACAGGAGTATGAAAACAGCTTATGTAAATAGCTGGGATAAAAATTTCATAAATACTTTCGAAAGCATCAAATCAGAATTGATAAAATACCGCAGCCAACTTCCAAATCCTGCTGTGTATGCTATACAAATTGAATTAGGCTTCCCCGTTGAAGAAACACTCCTCCCGGTTGCAAAAAGAAGCCTGGTGAAATATATCAGTACTAAAGCAGCCTAATGAAAAATTAAAACTCAAAAGTTAAAAGTCAAAAATGCCAGTTCTGTTTTTTGACTTTTTAGTTTTTACTTTTGACTTTAATAGTCGAGTCCCCAATCCTTCCCTTTCTTTACTGCCGGCACACCTTCCGTGATCCATTTTGGCGGAACTTCATCTTTTAATAACCAATCAAAGTATTGTTGCTCTCTTATTTGTATGTCTTTTCTATTTCTTCTTTCAACAAGATTATGCGCCTCGCCATTATAAGTAAGCATCCAAACTTTTTTATTTAGCCTGCGCATAGCGGTGAACATTTCAATTCCCTGGTACCAGGGCACGGCGCCATCCGCATCATTTGACATTATAACTAGAGGCGTCGTTACTTTAGGTAAATTAAACAATGGCGAATTCTCAATATATAGATTTGGTTTTTCCCAAAGCGTTGCACCGATCCTGCTTTGTGATTTTTCATATTGGAACTGGCGATTGACCCCACTCTCCCATCTTATACCACCATAAGCACTCGTCATATTTGCAAC
>DASYQG010000551.1:0-1562 GCA_036005825.1 Chitinophagaceae bacterium
GAGAATTTTCAAAAGGCGCTGCTGCTTGCAAAAACTGTGATCGATAAAAAGACCATACAAACCAGGATGGAGAAAATATGATCGATTACCCAATCCTTTCCTTTTTTAAATGATACCTGTACCGAAGAACAGAAGCGACAATTAAAAGCAATCCGCAACATTCCAATAACAATTTTTCGCCATCAAAAAAATCTGGTTGATCATTGTTCAAATGCGGATCCATAAAAATTCCATGCAAAACAAATAATATCGCCGTTCCATAACTTATTAAATGAATATTCTTCCATGCACGGAAAGACATTTTTCTTTTTATCACCTTTTGTGTTGTAATGATCACAACTGTGATCGCATATAAACTCACTGTTCCAAATGCAATGATCAAACTTTGGCTAGACGCATTCAGCGGAAACAATACGTCTGTAAAAGTAAATTTTGATGTTTTATCCAATACTAAAAACAAAACATGTAATAATACCAATACCCAGGCAATATAAGCGGTATAATTATGGATATCATTTACATCCAATTGCTGGATCCTTTGTGGCAATTTTTTCCAGTAGGGGTTTACTTTGTAAGCTGTTGCGAGCAACATTCCAAGAAAGAAGTTTATTGTTAAAACAACAGCAGCGGTGAGTCCTGCATAGTTCGACAATTCAAGTATTGCATCTTCATTCATTCAGCAAATATATAGGCCAAACATATATGATACAGATGAACAGACTCAATTATAAATGATCAACGGCTTACCTGTAACCGGGTTTTCAATCACAGTAGTTTTTATCTTAAACACTTGCTCAATAATATTTTCAGTTAAAATTTCTTTTGGCTTTCCGTGCACGACCAACTCGCCTTCTTTCAGGAAAAATAAATTGTCTGCATAATGTGCTGCAAGATTAATATCATGCATTACCGCAATTAAAATAGTATGATCTTTTATGAGCTCAACTGCTGCCTCTAAAAATTCATGCTGGTAACTAATATCAAGGCTATTCAATGGTTCATCCAAAAAAAGATAACGATAATCGTCGATTGGTTTTTCCCATATTTGTGCAAGCACTCTCGCATATTGAACTCTTTGCTTTTCCCCGCCACTCAGCGTTAAATAATTTCTTTGTTTGAATTCATCAAGATTCATTCGGTCGATCACTTCGTTACAGATCGTTATATCTTTTTTATTGGGGTTGAAAGTAAAATGAGGATAGCGACCCATCATCACTACTTCTTCAACTAACAATGGAAAACTAAGATCAGCGTGCTGACTCATCACCGCTCTCTTCTTTGCCAACTCTTCATTTTTTATCTCTTTTATTTTTTTATCATCGTAAAAAACAGAGCCGTCAAATTTATTTATCTCGCCACTAAAAATTTTTAAGAAAGAAGATTTACCTGAACCATTCGGGCCAAGTATCATATTGAACTCCCCCGGTCGAAATAATGCACTGACATTTTTTAGTATCTGTATTTTGCCAATGCTATAACTTATGTTTTCCGTTCTAAGCATTGTATCCTCCTTTATTCTGCAATAGGTTGAAACGCTTGAGTAAAATGATGAATATTGGCGC